>JAFNAJ010000046.1 GCA_017860085.1 Acidobacteriota bacterium
CGCCTCGTCTACTCGGAGCGGCTGCCGTTCTTCGAGGACGGCCGCACGGCACTGCGACTGCCACTGGTGCTCGCGCCCCGCTATATCCCCGGGACACCGCTCGACCGCCCATCGGTGGGCGACGGGACCGAACTGGACACGGACGAGGTACCGGACGCGTCGCGCATCACGCCGCCTCGCCTGGCGCCGGGCTTCGACCCGAAGACGGCCCTGACGCTGGAGGTCGAAGTGCTGGGCACGGCCGCAGAACTCGCGTGCTCGCAGCACGCGATCGCCCAGGCCACGGGGGCAGGGGTGACGCGAGTCTCGCTGGCCCGCGGCGACGAGAGGCTCGACCGCGACTTCGTGTTGCGGTGGCGCCTCCTGCACGACGACGCGTCGTCGTCGCTCGTCTACTTCAGGCACGCCGACGGCCGGAGCTACGGGGTGCTGTCGCTGATGGCGACGCGTCCGAGCAGCGAGCCGGCGGTGGCGCGAGACGTGGTGTTCGTCTTCGACCGCTCGGGCTCGATGAACGGTGCGAAGATCGCCTCGGCGGCGCGGGCGTGCGGATTCCTGCTGCGCACGCTCGGGCCGACCGACCGCTTCGCGATCCTCGCGTTCGACGACGTCGTCGAGTGGTTCGGGAACGCCCCGGAGTTCGTCGTGGCGGGCGAGGACGGGGTCGCGCGCGGAGAGCGATGGCTGCGCGACATCGAGGCGCGTGGAGGGACGGAGATCGACGGCGCGCTCGACGCCGCGTTTTCGTTGCTGGGCGCGCGCAGAGACCGTGTCACACACGAGGCGTCCGTCGTGCTCATCACCGATGGTGAAGTCGGCAACGAGGGCGCGGTGCTGCGGCGCGTGGGCAGCGCCTCACGCACGGCGCGGGTGTTCGCGGTGGGCGTCGACACGGCGGTCAACGCGGAGTTCCTGACCCACCTGGCCCGCACGGGGCGTGGCACGGCGGTGCTGGTCGAGCCGGGCACGGCGCTCGAGGGCGCCCTGGTGTCGATCGGGCGCGACATCGGTCGTCCCCTGGTCACCGACCTCGCTGTCGAGGGCGCTGACGGGGGCGCGGAAGGCGTGGACCGTGACAGTGTGGCCCCGTCGGTGATCCCCGACCTGTTTGGCGGGCGCTCGACGATGGTGGCGTTCCGGGCGGGGGCGCCTGGAGCCGTGCGGGTGCGAGGCACGAGGCGCGACGGCACCCCCTACGAAGCGGTCGTGGAGGGGACAGAGGTGGACCTGCCGGCGATTGCCCACGTGTGGGCGCGCGAGCGCATCACCGACCTTGAAGATCGCTACAGGCTCGTGGTGGGCAGCACCGAGGGGACGAGGGGTGGTGACGGCGATGCGCTGCGTGGGGAGATCGTCGAAACCTCACTCGCGCACCAGGTGCTCTCGCGGTTCACGGCGTTCGTCGCGGTGGACGAGCGCGAAGTCGTCCAGGATCCCTCGTCGCGGCGCAAGGTGGTGCAGCCGGTGCACCTGCCGGCCACGTGGACCCTGGGGGCCATGGCTCCGTCGCCTCGGATGGCGAGCTTCGCCCTTGGTGGTGCCGACGGCGCGGCGGTGGCCTCGATGCCTGAAGGCCTCAGCTGGCACCTCTTCAAGACAGGTCGCCGCGCATGGGACCAGGCTCCCGAACCGCCAGCGTCGCCGTTGGCGGGCGTTGACCGCCACCTGTGGGACGAACTGACGCGCGTCGCCGAGGAGGTCGCGCAGGGTCGCGCTGACTGGCTCTCGCGATCGCAGGAGGTCCTTGACCGGCTGCAGGCGCTGCGCGGCCAACTGGCAGACGTCGCCGCGAAGTGCCGCTCCGATCGCGCTGGGGTGCCGGCGGAGTTCCAAGAGTGGCTCGACCGGACGGTCGAGGTGCTCGACCGCTTGCTTCACCTGGTGGGCGAGCAGCGTCGCCTGGACGCCGAGGTGCGGGCGGCCGCTGCGGAACTCGGGCAACTCGCGAACTCGCCGCTGGGGCCCAGGCGCAAGGGTGGACGACGGCGATTCTGGGAATCGGGGGTCTGATGCAACTGACGAAGACGGTGAGCGCCCGAGTCGTTCTCGTCTGGTGGTATGTTCCGGAGCATGGAGAAGCATCCGTCTGAAATCAAACCGGAATCATGGCTCGTCTCGGCAGGTCGAGCGTCCGAGCCTGGCGCTCCGCTGAACGTACCGCTGATTCCTGCATCGAACTTCATCATCGGCGGAGGTCGCGAGTACTCGCGCGATGACGGCACTCCCACTTGGGAAGCACTCGAGGAAGTCGTGGGCGGGCTCGAGTCGGGTCAGGCCGTGGCGTTCGCCTCCGGCATGGCCGCGATTGCCGCCGTATTCGATCAGCTTGCAGCGGGTGCCGTCGTGGTGCTGCCCGAAGACTGCTACCAAGGGGTGGCAGGCCTCGCAGCAGCAGGCGCCGAAAGGCAGCGCTGGTCCGTGCAGCGCCTGGCGGTGGACGATACAGCGGGCTGGATTCGCGCGTGCGGCGTCGCCGACTTGATTTGGCTGGAATCGCTCTCGAACCCACTGCTGACTGTCGCGGATGTGGAGGCCGTCTGCGCAGCACCCCGCAAGCCCGGCGCGATCGTGGCCGTGGACTGCACCTTCGCCACGCCTCTGAATCAGCGGCCGCTTGCCTTCGGCGCGACGGTGTCCCTGCAGTCGGCGACGAAGTTCATCGGCGGCCACTCCGACCTGCTGGCCGGGGTCGCCACGACGGGAGATGATGCACCCTGGCACGCCCTCCGGAAGTCTCGCGAATTGACGGGTGCGACGCCCGGAACACTGGAAGCGTTTCTCGCCGTGCGTGGCGCGAGAACGCTCGCGCTTCGCATGCAGCGGGCCCAGCAAACAGCCCTGACACTCGCAGAGCGGCTCGAGAGGCACCCGCTGGTCACTCGTGTCCGCTATCCGGGCTTGCCCTCCCATCCGACGCATGCGACGGCGAAGCGTGTGCTCAAGAGCTTCGGAAGTGTCATTTCGTTCGACCTGCTTGGAGGGGCTGAGTTCGCGGATCGCGTTTGCCGACACGTCAGGCTCATTCGGCATGCCACCAGTCTGGGAGGCGTGGAATCAACGATGGAGCGCAGAGCGGCGGTCCCAGGACAGGGGCACCTGCCACCATCGCTCCTGCGAATCAGCGTTGGTATCGAGGACGCCGACGACCTCTGGAACGATCTCGACTCGTCCATCCGCTGGGCCGCACCGTGACAGGCGAACCGCCGCCGTCAGGCCGCCACGAGCCGGCGGACGCGGAGCGTCTTTCGGCTCACGCCGAGAGCCGTGGCGGCTCGGGTCACCTTGGGCCCCAGCGGCGGGAGGCACAGTTCGCGCAGTCCTTCACCGGGAAGGGGATCGGTCGGGTCGGGAAGGGATGGGCGAGCGGCGTGAGGGACCCTTGCACGCCGTGGGTCGCCTCCGTATGCTGTCGCTGGTCAAGCCACGGCTGCGATGACGACAACCGATCTCCAGGGGAACCGTCGCCCAGAGACGCGCCTGAGCGGCTGGAAGGAGATTTCCGCCTTCCTCGGGAAAGGCGTGCGGACCGCGCAGCGGTGGGAGCGCACGCTGAAGATGCCGGTCCACCGGATCGGCCACAAGGGCGGCGAGATCGTCTTTGCGTACGCGGACGAACTGAACGAGTGGCTCAGAACCGCCCCGTTCGATGCCGAGCCCCCGGATGAGCTCGCGCCACACGGCGCGGGCCAGGCCGCCGCCTCAACACGCCCTGTTGGCGAGGTCGCCGGTCAGGACGACCCGGTCCGTGTCGCCGAGCCGTCCCGGCGAGGGTGGGTCGGGATCTCCGGGTTGATCGCGCTGGGCGTGCTGGCCATGGCCGCCGCTCACGTCGGCATCGGGCGTCTCCGGGCGCCTTCCGCACCGACGCCTGCGGTTGCGTCGCGCCAGCCGGCGTCATGGAACGTCACCGGTAATCGTCTGCAGACGTTCGACGCCTCAGGCACGCTGCTCTGGGAGCACACGTTCGACTTCGACCTGATCGACTCCGCGACGCGCGACAAGAACATGGGCACCAACGCCGCGAAGGTCGTCCAGCGAGACCTCGACGGCGATGGGACGGTCGAGACGTTGTTTGCCGCCACGGGAACGGCGCGCACGACGCGCGAACTCTACGGCTTCAACAGCGACGGCGCCGTGCGGTTCGTCGACCGGCCGAACGACCCTGCGGTGTTCGGCGACACCGTGTACGAACCGCCCTGGATGGCCTATCGGGTGTTTGCCAGCCCCGCAGCGGCGCCGGCTCCGGCAATCTGGTCGGTCGTGATGCACGGCCTCTGGTTTCCTACGCGGTTGCGGCAACTGGACGCGCGCGGACGACTGATCTCGGAGTACTGGAGCAACGGGTACATCGAGAGTGTTCACGAAGGGACACGGCACGGGCGACCGGTCCTGCTCGTCGGTGCCACGAGCAACGAGAGCCACGGCGGCAGCCTGGCCATCTTCGACCGGGACCGGGTGACCGGAAGCGCCCCGGCGGCGGATGGTCGGTACACGTGCCGCACGTGTCCGCAAGGCGGCCCTCAGGCCTTTCTTGTGTTTCCGCCGAGCTGTCTCGAGCGAGCAGGGGGCGACCAGGCGTTCGTCGCGGAGGCCTGGGTCGAGGGTGAGGACGGGCTCAAGGTGCTCGTTCGCCATCTCTTTCGGCACCCGACGAAGGAGTTGTTCGTGACCGATGTGGCGTACACGTTCGACCGGCACGACCAGTTGGTTGGCGTTGAGGTGCCCAAGGACTACCTGCGATTCCACGGCCGCTTCACCGCGGAGGGGCTGCTCGATCACGCCTTCGGTGCTGACGACCAACGGGAACTGGGCCGGGTGCGGCGCTGGAATGGGACGGAGTTTGCCGCGATGGAGCGCATCGCGGTGAGGCGGTAGCGCCTCGGCTTGGGCGACACCCGGTCGCACGCCGCGCGCCATCTCGAGGCTGGCCTTCCCGGTCCGGAGGCGCGACGGTTCAGCCTTCAGGCAAGCGAACCGCCGCCATCAGGCGGCTGCAAGCCGCGGCGGTATAATCCGCTTCAGGTGTCACCATGTCCGTGGCGACGGGCACGCGGTTGGGCTCCTACGAGATCCTCGGCCTGATCGGGTCCGGGGGCATGGGCGAGGTCTATCGCGCGCGCGACACCCGGCTGGGGCGCGAGATCGCCGTCAAGGTGCTTCCGGCCGAGCTCTCGTCCGACCCGGAGGGCCGCGCCCGATTCGAGCGCGAGGCCCGGGCCGTCGCCACGATCAATCACCCGAACATCGTCACGATCTACTCGGTCGAGGAAGTCGACGGCATTCCCTTCCTGACCATGGAGCTCGTGGAAGGATCGA
Source organism: Acidobacteriota bacterium (assembly GCA_017860085.1). GTDB lineage: Bacteria > Acidobacteriota > Vicinamibacteria > Vicinamibacterales > JAFNAJ01 > JAFNAJ01. The sequence continues at coordinate 5,317 of JAFNAJ010000046.1, forward strand.
AGCTGAGCGACGTGATCCCCCGGGGCGGACTGCCGGTGGACCGCCTGCTGAAGGTCGCGATCGGCATTGCCGACGCGATCGCCGCCGCGCACCAGCGAGGCGTCACCCACCGCGATCTCAAGCCGGTGAACGTCATGGTGACACCCGCCGGCCAGGTGAAGGTGCTGGACTTCGGCGTGGCCAAGTTCCAGGTGGTCAACGACAGCGACAGCGTCACGGTGATGGCCCCGACCGACCTGACGGGCGTGGGCCGCATCGTGGGCACGGTCACCTACATGTCGCCCGAACAGGCCGAGGGCAGGACGGTCGACTCGCGTTCCGACATCTTCTCCGTCGGGGTGATGCTCCACCAGATGGCCACCGGCGAGACGCCGTTCAAGGGCGACACGCCGATGTCGATCCTCTCGTCGATCGTCAAGGACACACCGGACTCAGTGACGGCGCTGCGTCCGGCGCTGCCGCCCGACCTCTCCAGGATCATCAAGCGGTGCCTGGCGAAGGACCCCGAGCGCCGCTACCAGAGCGCCACTGATCTGCGCAACGACCTGGAGGAGGTCCTCTCGACGCAGCAGGCAGGCGCGGCATCGGTGTCCGGGGCAGGGTTCTTCGCGCGACGCGCGGCCGGCCGGAGGCAGTCTCTCACGCGCGCCGGCATGGTCATTGCGGTTGTGGTGGTCGTCACGCTGGTCGGGCTCGCGGTGCGGTGGCGCCAGGCCACGCCGCCCCCCGACGCGCCGCTCTCTCACACGGCGATGAGGATGACGCGGCTCACCAACACCGGCAAGGCCCAACGTGCGGCCATCGCACCCGACGGGCGTTACGTGGCGCACGTGGTGAACGAGGGCGGCCAGTGGAGTCTGTGGCTCCGTCAGGTCGCCACGGCCAGCAACGTGCAGATCGTGCCCCCGGCCCCATCGTTCTACGGGGGGGTTACCTTCTCGCCCGACGGCAGCTACGTCTACTACTCGGCGTACGAACGCATGCACGGAGTGGCGGCGCTCTGGAGGGTGCCGGCGATCGGGGGCGCGCCACGCAGGATCCTGAACGACGTCGACAGTGCCGTCAGCTTCTCTCCCGACGGATCGCGCTTCGTGTTCGTCCGCAACGTCATGGACCCGTCCGAGGGCCACCTGGTCGCCGCCAATGCCGACGGAAGCGGCGAACGGCTGGTCGCATCGAGCAAGGCTCCGGAGCGCTTGACCCTCTACGTGGCGCCCGCCTGGTCGCCCGACGGCACGCACGTGGCCGCGTCGACCGTGCTGGTTCGCGGCAGCCCGGAGGAACGCATCGTCGTGTTCGACGCCGGCGGCGGGGCGGCACGGCCGCTCGGCACGAAGCGGTGGCAGAGCGTCAGGGGCCTCGCGTGGCTGGCTGACGGGTCTGCCCTGATCGTGAGCGCGACCGAGGAGGGCGTCACGAACCGCCAGTTGTGGCGGGTGGCGTATCCGGGCGGCGAGGTGTCGCGCGTCACCAGCGACCTCATGAACTACGAGGGGGTGAGCCTCACCGCCGACTCGCGTCAACTCGCGACCGTCCTCACCGACACGGAATCCCACATCTGGGTGACGCCCCCAGGCGATCTCAGCCGTGCCCGGCAGGTGACCTCGGGCACGGGCGGCTCCGATGGCGTTGGCGGGCTGGCGTGGACTCCGGACGGGCGCATCGTCTATGCCTCGGCGGCGAGCGGGAACCTCGACGTCTGGATCATGAACGCCGACGGCAGCGACCAACGGCCGCTCACGACCCATCCGGATCTCGACTACGACCCGGCCGTGACCCCTGACGGCCGCTTCGTCGTCTTCACGTCGAGTCGATCGGGTGCGCTGCAGGTCTGGCGCATGGATATCGACGGCGGCAATCCCGTGCAGCTCGCCGCGCACAACAGGTCGGGCAGGCCGGAATGCGCCGGCGCCTTCGTCTTCTACAACGCCGTCGAGCCCGACGAGAAGCGCAGCGTGTGGCGCGTGCCCGTCGCCGGCGGCGCGAGCGTGCAGGTCAGCGATCAGCCGGTGCGGGTCCAGAGCGTGTCGCCCGACGGCCGGTTCGTGGCGGGGACCTATTGGGATCCCGTCGCGGTCCGGTTCAGCATCGCCATCCTCACGCTGGGCGCGCCCAGACCGCTCGCGGTCCTGCCGATCGTCCCCGCCCCGCTTGCGTGGACGCCGGACGGCGATGCCCTGACCTACGTCGACAGGAAGGACGACGCGACCCAGCTGTTCAGCCGACCGCCCGGCAATGGGGCGGCCAGGCAGCTGACGACGTTCACGGGGCAGGACATCTTCGACTTCGCCTGGTCTCGCGATGGCCGACAGCTCGCGCTCGCCCGAGGGACGCTGACGACCGACGTGGTGCTCCTGTCGGCGCGGCAGTAGGGGGCCGTGGCCGGCCCTCGTTTCGCTATACTCGAAGCCGACGTGGCCGAATCCGACCCGCCGGCAGCTGAACGTGTCGTCGACGTGGAGCGACTCGCCCGGGCCGCGGCGTCCGCGGGCTGCGGTCTGTGGGAACTCGACGTCGCCAGCGGCGCGGCCTGGGTGACGGACGAAACCCGTCGACTCTACGGGTTGACGCCAGACGAGCCGGCCACGTGGGAGGGGTTCGTCCGCCTGGTCCATCCCGACGACAGGGACGAGGTGGTCGCGAAGGTGAAGGCCGCCATCGAGACGGACGGCGTCCTCGACGATCGACACCGGATCGTCCTGCCGGGCGGCGCCGTGCGCTGGCTGCACGTCACGGCTCGCACGGACGGACCGAACCGGTTGCTCGGTGCCTCGGTCGACGAGACGGACCGCGTCGAGTCGGAACGCGTGGCCAAGAAGCAGGAGACCCGCGCACTGATGGCGGCGGCGGCAGCTGGCCTGGGGTTCTCGGAGTGGACCGCGTCGGCGCGGCCCTACCTGGACGCCAGGCTTTGTGAGCTCCTGGGTGTCGGGCCGGATCAGTTGGACGAGTCGCACGCATTGTGGCTCTCGCGGATCCACGACGAGGATCGACCGAGGCTGGAGGAAGCCAGTCGGCGCTTGAGGGCCGGAGAGGCCGACCACATCGTGATGGAGTACCGCTACCGTCACCCGCAGCACGGGGAGACCTGGCTGCGGCACTCCACGTGTCGGGTCCCGTTCGCGCCGAGCGGTGAGGTGCGGCTCATCGGGGCCGTCGAGGACATCACCGCGCGCAAACGCCACGAGGAGCACCTGCAGCGGCGCAGCGAGGAACTGGCCCGGGAGAACGTGTCGCTTCGACATGAGGTGACGCGTCGCCTCGGCCCCGGGCCCATCGTGGGCCGGAGCGCGGCGATCCGCCGGACCCTCGCGCTGGCCGAACAAGTGGCCGCCACGGATTCCACGGTCCTGCTGCTCGGCGAGACCGGTACTGGCAAGGAGCAGTTCGCAAACTACATCCACGACTGCGGCCGGCGTCGGAAGCGGCTCATGATCGTGGTCAACTGCTCGGCCATCCCGACCCCGCTCCTCGAGAGCGAGCTGTTCGGGCGCGAGAAAGGGGCCTACACCGGGGCCCTGTCCAGGCAGGTCGGCCGGTTCGAACTCGCGCATGGCTCGACGCTCTTCCTCGACGAGATCGGAGAGCTGCCGGTCGAGGTTCAGGTCAAGCTCCTTCGGGTGCTCGAGAGCCACGCCATCGAGCGGCTCGGAAACCCGAAACCGATTCCCATCGATGTGCGCATTATTGCGGCCACGCACCGGGATCTCGCGGCGGCCGTCCGCGACGGCCGGTTCCGGGAGGACCTCTATTACCGGCTGAACGTCTTCCCGATCCAGATTCCGCCACTCCGCGATCGCCTGGAGGACATTCCCTCATTGGTCCGGGCGTTCGTCGAGGAGTTGACGAGGACGATGGGGAAGCGCATCGAAGACATCGATGCGCGCAGCCTGGACGCCCTCGCCGACTATGCCTGGCCGGGCAACGTCCGCGAGCTGCGAAACACGGTCGAACGTGCCATGATCATGGCGACCGGGCCAACCTTGACCATCGAGGGGCCTCAGGCGATCGGCGCGGAATCGACGGCGCGGTCGAAAGGCGCTTTCCAGGAGCAGATCGAGCAGGTCCTGCACGAGACCAGCTGGCGGATTCGCGGGCCCCACGGGGCCGCCGCGCGACTCGGGCTGAAGCCGACGACGTTGGAGTCCCGCATCAAGAAGCTCGGTCTGGCCAGGCCCGGCACGTCGCCTTCGCGCTCCTGAGGCCGCAACTGGTTTGCCTGTGAGCCCACGCAATCCCAGGGGAATGGTCGACGTGGTGTCACGCTCCGCATCCCGGTCCGCCCTGTGGCGGTGCGGGATTCTCGCCGCATGCTGGCTGTTGATCGGGCCGACGGCGGGCCTGGCCCAGACGGATCTGCAACTCTGGGGCAACGTCACGCTCGACTGGATGAAGAGCGACCGCCTGGTCTACGAACTCGATTTCGAGCCGAAGGTCCTGGTTGGCCGGTCGGAAGGCGAGCCGGCGTGGCGCAACCTCGACGTCACGCCGAACGTCGAGTACTCGCCCAACGGGTGGCTCGATCTCGTCGGTGAGGCGACGATCGGCTACACGAAGCAGACCGACGACGTGAACTCGGTCGAGTTGTCGCCTCGCGTCGGTGTTCGCCTCCACCTGTTCTCACGTTACACGGATGCCGTGATTCGGAAGCGCGAGTTGTCACCGAAGCGCCGGCTGGTCGTGCGCGACCTCCTGCGCGTCGAGTCCAGGAATCTCATCTACAGCGGCGCAGGGAGCGGGTCGGATTCCTCGGTGCGCTTCCGGAACCGCCTCGAGTTCCTGGTCCCGCTCAACAGGCAGAGGCTGCAGGAGAACGGCGCCGCGTACCTGCTGGCCGACTGGGAGTGGTTCGTGCCGCTGAACGAGCCGGAGGAGCGCTTCGCCAACAGGCAGCGAATCCGGACTGGCCTCGGGTACCGGCGCACCGCCGCCTGGAGATACGAGGTCCTCTACATGTGGACGCGATCGCGCGACACCATCGAGGACGGCTTCGCGACCAGCGACAACATCATCGACGTGCGGGTGAAACGGGTGTTCTGAGTGGATTCGTGAAGAAGATCCTCTTCGAGATCCGCGTCAACAAGGACGGCGAGGGCGAGGGGGTGCCAGGCCGAGCACTGACCGTGCGGGGCGTGGCGCACGAAGACGTCGGAGTTGCCTTCGTGGATCCTCCGAACTTGGACGCGCCGCGCTACCTCCGCAACCCCAGGACGTTGAGGCCAGAGTCCAGCCAAGCCATACGATATGAACGACTTACCGCTCACATCGTCGCCGCTCACCTGTCCTGGCGCGAATGTTGATACCTTTGTTAGGCGTGGTACAACTCACGGTCAGGCTCATCGCCGCCCCGGACCGGGTCGATGACATCGTCCGCACGTTGTTCCGGGTGGTCATGCGACCGGCACAGGAACTGCGGGGCTGTCGTTTCGCTCAGGTCTACCAACGGGTCAACCAACCCGGCAGGGTCGACTACGTCGAGGAGTGGGACGATCTTGCCGGCCTGCGCCCGCAATTGAGCGGCGAGCGGTTCAGCCGCCTGCTCGAAGTGGTCGAGATGGCCGCAGAGGCTCCGGAAGTCGAGTTCCGGTGCATCTCGGAGACGCACGGCATGGACTATATTGCTACGCAGCGCGCCATGCAGGCGGGCGGCGATGTCGAGCCCGGAGATCACTGAACGTCAACCGGTGCGACGGGAGCAAGGCGCGGAGTGACAGGTCAGGACCGGGAGGACACACGAGTGGGAACGGATGGAAAGGGAGTCCCGATGAATCAACACGCAAAGGTGCCGGCGTGGGACGCCGCGCCAACTCGGTCGGGGCCGGCCATCGCCAGGAGGCCAGCCGGCTTGGGACGGCTGTTCGCGGCCGCGGCCATCGCGGGCATGCTGTGCGCCGTCGTCGCGCCGGCCCCGGCCCTTGCCCAGGGCGCCGCCCGCCGGCCCAACATCGTCGTCATCCTCGGCGACGACATGGGCTTCTCCGACATGGGCTCGTTCGGCGGAGAGATCAGGACGCCGAACCTCGACGGGCTGGCCAAGGAGGGCGTGAGGTTCACGAGCTTCTACACGCACGCGAGCTGCTCGCCCACCCGGTCGATGCTCCTCTCGGGCGTGGACACGCACCTCAACGGCCTCGGCAACATGAGCGAGTTTACGGCGCCGAACCAGATGGGC
>JAFNAJ010000399.1 GCA_017860085.1 Acidobacteriota bacterium
GGATGGGTTCACGCGTCCCCGCAAGCCTCTTCCCTTCCCGTCGGCGTACCGACGGTGATGCGAGCGAAATCAGTCTCGCGCTTGTCGATCATGTGAGCAAACCGCCGCATCAAGCGGTTACAGCTATTTGACGACCTTGAACCGCGCCCGCCGGCTGTCCGTCGGTGAACTCGGCCTGGGACCCGGGTCGTCGCCCGGGGAACCCGGCGCACTAGCGGTTTCGCCCGTCGGGGGCTGCGACGGCGGGTCCGCGTCGTCGTCCGCGAAGATCATGCCTTGCCCCGTTTCGCGCGCGTAGATCGCGAGCACCGCATTGATCGGCACCCGGACCGACATGCTGGCGCCGCCGAAACGTCCGCTGAAGCTCACTTCGTCGTTGCCGAGGCGCAGGTTCGCCGTCGCGCTCCAGCTCACGTTCAGCACGATCTTGTCGTCCTTCACGTACTGCCGCGGCACTTCGACGCCGGTGGCGTTCGCGTCGACGACGAGATGGGGCGTGCAGAGGCTGTCGGAGATCCACTCGTGGATCGCGCGCAGGAGGTACGGCCGGCGCGCCTTCATCGGCGGACCGGACGCAGGAGGAGCCGGAGGTGTGCTGCTGGTCGTCACGACGCTGCCAGTATGCCGTGGGACGCGAGCCAGCGGGACCGGATCAAGTGCCGCCCGGGCCTAGCGACGCGATGACGGCGGCGGATTGCGCATGTCCCGCTCGGCGTCGCTGAGGCTGCGCTGGAAAGAGGGACGGGCAAAGACCTTCGTCGCGTACTTGTCGACCGACGGAGCGGCCGCCGTGATCGCCGCCGCATCGACGTCCCACCGCGACAGGCGCCATAGGATCGGCGCAACCGCGGCGTCGAGCTGCGAAAACTGGTCCGACAGGAACCACGGCCGCATGCGGAACAGCGGCTCCGAGGCCAGGATGCTTTCCGTCAGCATCTTGCGCGCACGCTCCTTGTCGCGACGGTCGGCACCCGAACCGGGCTCGAGCGCGTCCGCAACCGCGTACCACTCCTGCTCGATGCGGCGCAGCGCGAGCCTTGCGTGCGCACGCGCGCCCGGATCCGTCGATGACATCGACGGGTGCGGAAAGCGCTCGTCGATGTACTCGCAGATGATGCCGGGCTCGTAGACCACGACTTCGCGGTCAACCAGCGTCGGCACGGTCTGGTACGGGTTGAGGTCGATGAGGTCCTCGGGCGGACGCACGGCGTCGGTTTCGACGATGCGTGTCGCGAGGGCCTTTTCCGCAAGCACGAGTCGCACGCGGTGACAGCGCGCGTCCACGGCGCGTGAATAGAGCGTCATCATGCTGAGGAGTCTCCTAGTCCAGCAGCACGAACCACCGCGGCAGGCTGCGCGCTCGGCGATGGCTGCAGTTCCCCGACCGCTCCGCGTGACGCCTGGACGAGGCGCCACGGTGGAGACGATGAGGACCGCGCCGGCGTGAGCCGGCTTACTTCACGTCCTTCCAGTATTCCTTCTTGAGCGCGTATGCGAGCAGCGTAAAGAACACCAGGAACGCGATGACCCAGTAGCCGAGCGCCTGGCGCCTGGCCTGCACCGGCTCACCGATGTACTCGAGGAAGTTGACGGTATCACGGACGAACGCGTCATATTCCTCGGGATTCAACTTGCCGGGACTGGCGAGCGTGAATTCCTTGAAATGCTTCTGCACGTTGCCCTGCGCATCCGTGTGCCCTTCCCAGACGGCCTCCTGCGTGCCCTGCAACTCCCACAGCACGTGCGGCATCGCCGTGCCAGGCAGCGACAGGTTGTTCACGCCGGTGCCCTTGGCCGGGTCCGCGTAGAACGACTTCATGAACGTGTAGACGTAGTCCGGGCCCTTGCTGCGCGCGATCAGCGACAGGTCGGGCGGTGCCACGCCGAACCACCGCTTGCCATCGTCGGCGTGCAGGCCGCTGGTCATCGTCGAATGCGGCGAATCACCCGAGAACAGGAGGTTCTCCGTCATCTGCTTTTCGGTGAGGCCGATGTCGGCGGCCATGCGGTTGTAGCGCACGAACTTGGCCGAGTGACAACCCATGCAGTAGTTGACGAAGTTCTTCGCGCCCCGCTGCAACGACGCCTGGTTATGGATGTCGTTGTTGGCCTTCTCGACGTGAGCTTCGCCACCCGCCCCCAGGCTGACGGCAGGCAGCGAGGCCAGCGCCGCGATGAACGCGAGGATCTTCTTCTTGTGGCGATCAATGCGCATGGTAGGTGACCCTCGTCGGCACGGGCTTGGTCTTGTCGATGCTCGAGTACCACGGCATCAGCAGGAAGAACGCGAAGTAGATGACCGTGAAGATTCGCGCCGCCATCGTGTAGGCGGGCGTCGGCGCCTGCAGGCCGAGGTAACCCAGCGCGATGAAGCTGATCGCGAACGAGTACAGGAAGAACTTGAAGAGCGGCCCGCGGTACCGGATCGACTTCACCTTGCCGCGGTCGAGCCAGGGCAGGAAGACGAACAGCACGACGGCGACGCCCATCAGCGCGGCTCCGAGCGGCTTGCTCGGGACGGCGCGCAGGATCGCGTAGAACGGCGTGAAGTACCACACCGGCGCGATGTGCGGCGGCGTCTGCAGCGCGTTCGCCGGTTCGAAGTTGGCGTACTCGAGGAAGTACCCGCCCATCGTCGGCGCGAAGAAGACGACCAGCGCGAACAGGATCAGGAAGACCCCGAGCCCGACCATGTCCTTGACCGTGTAATAGGGATGGAAGGCGATGCCGTCGAGCGGGATGCCGTCCGGTCCCTTGACCTTCTTGATCTCGACGCCGTCCGGGTTGTTCGAGCCCACTTCGTGCAGCGCCATCAGGTGCGCGATCACGAGGAAGACGAGCGCGAACGGAATGGCGACGACGTGCAGCGCGAAGAAGCGGTTCAGCGTGACGTCGGAGATGTAGAAGTCGCCGCGGATCCACTCGGTGAGCGAGTCGCCCACCACCGGGATGGCGCCGAACAGCGACACGATCACTTGCGCGCCCCAGTAGGACATGTTGCCCCACGGGAGGAGGTAGCCGAAGAAGCCTTCGGCCATCAGCGCGAAGTAGATCAGCATGCCGAAGATCCACAGCAGCTCACGCGGCTTCTGGTACGACCCGTACAGCAGCGCGCGGAACATGTGGAGATAGACGACGATGAAGAACGCCGAGGCGCCGGTCGAGTGGATGTAGCGGATCAGCCACCCCCACTCCACGTCGCGCATGATGTATTCGACGGAACCGAACGCCTCGGCCGACGACGGCTTGTAGTTCATCGTCAGGAACAGGCCCGAGAGGATCTGGATGACGAGCACGACCAGCGCGAGCGAACCGAAGAAGTACCAGAAGTTCATGTTCTTCGGCGCGTAGTACTCGGACACCTGCGATTTCCACAGGGCCGTCAGCGGGAAGCGATCGTCGATCCAGGCCGTGAGCG
>JAFNAJ010000400.1 GCA_017860085.1 Acidobacteriota bacterium
AACTGACCGACTGAAACCCCGTGACCACGGCGGAGGTGCCATGAGCGATCTCGCCCCATCGTCATCGTCCATGCCGGATCCGGCACTGTTTCGCGCTGAACTCCTTGACCGCAAAGCACATCTGCGCGCCGCCCAGGCGCGCATGCCGCAGGTCGCAGAGGTGAGCCGCCTGCTTCGGGAGATCGATGCAGCGCTCGGCCGCCTCAACGACGGGTCCTTCGGCCTGTGCGCCGTGTGCCACGACGCCATCGAGGCCGATCGGTTGCGAGCCGATCCGCTGACCACGCTCTGCCTGGATCACCTGACGCCGGCGCAGGCGAGGGCCCTCGAGGGCGACCTCGAACTCGCGGTGCGCATCCAGACGACGCTGCTCCCGGCGCGGCACGTGTCGCTCGGAGGATGGGACGCCGCGTTCGTGTACGAGCCAGCGGCCATCGTCAGCGGCGACTACTGCGACTTCATCTCGGTGGGCGGGAGCCTGGTGTTCCTCCTGGCTGACGTGTCCGGAAAGGGCGTGGCAGCCTCGCTGCTGATGTCGCACCTGCACGCCATCTTCCACACCCTCGTGCCGATGGGCCTGCCGCTGACACAACTCCTGGAGCACGCCAACCGTGTGTTCTGCGAGAGCACGCTGCCATCGCACTACGCGACGCTCATGTGCGGCCGGGCCTCGCCAACGGGCGAGGTGGAGGTCTGCAACGCGGGACACTGCCCGCCACTCGTGGTGCGTGACGACGAGACCAGCGTCATTGCGCCCTCGGCGCTGCCGCTGGGGTTCTTCGCCGACAGCCGGTACGCGACCGAGACCATTCGCCTCGCCCCGGGCGACACCCTGCTGCTCTACACCGACGGCCTGACCGAGGCCCTGGACGCTTCGGGACGGGACTACGGCGTCGAACGCCTCGAAGGACGAGTCAAGGCGCTGCAGCACGAGCCGGTGACGCATTGGCCGCGGCTCGTGCTCGACGATGTGAGCGCATTTCGCGCAGCTGGCCAGCGCCACGACGACGTCACAGTGATGGCGCTGCGACGCAAGGCGTGACGGGACATCACTGGGAGGACTGATGGCTGCCAGAGTCGAAGCCACGCGGGCCGGAATCGGCTTCGGGACCGCGCTCGCGATCGCGATCTCGTGGAGCACGCACCACTCGATCGTCTGGGCGATCGTGCACGGAGCCCTCTCGTGGTTCTACGTCGTGTACTTTGCCGCGACGCGCTGAAGACGGCTCACCTGGCCGAGAACCGATAGACCGACGTCGTGCGGTAAACCTCGCCGGGGCTCAACGCGACCGACGGAAACGCCGGGTGGTTGGGCGAGTCGGGGAAGTGCTGAGTCTCGAGGCAGAACGCCGACCGGAACTCGTAGGTGCGCCCGCTCTTGCCGCGGTCCTTGCCCGCGAGGAAGTTGCCCCCGTAGAACTGCAGCCCGGGTTGGTCGGTGAGTACCTCCATGAACACGCCGGTCTGCGGCGCGTGCACGGTGGCCGCCTGGCGGACCTCGCCTGGGCGGGCCGGCCTCAGCACGAAGTTGTGGTCGTAGCCCCGGCCGAACCTGAGTTGCTCGGCGTCGGCGTCGACTCGCGCACCGATCACGGTCGGCGAACGAAAGTCGAGGGGCGTGTTCTCCACCGGCTCGAACGTCCCCTTGGGGATCAGCGTCTGGTCCACCGGCGTGTAACGGTCGGCCGCGATCATCAGGACGTGGTCGTTGATCGGGCCGCGGCCCTCGCCGTTGAGGTTGAAGAACGCGTGGTTGGTGAGGTTGACGACGGTTCGTCTGGTGGTGGTCGCTTCGTAGTCGATGCGCAGCTCGTTGGCGGGGGTGAGCGTGTACGTCACGATCGCATCGAGCGCGCCAGGGTATCCCTCGTCCATGTCAGGTGAGCGATACCGGAGACGAACCGAGCCTCCGCCGAGTGACTGCGCCTCCCACACGACTGCGTGGAATCCCCCCGGTCCCCCGTGCAGGTGGTTGGGAGCGTTGTTGGTGGCGAGCTGGTAGGTGGCGCCGTCGAGCACGAACCGGCCGCGCGCGATCCGGTTGGCGTAGCGGCCAATCGTTGCCCCGAAGTACTGCTCGGCCGCCGACAGGTACCCCTGAAGGCTGTCGAAACCCAGGACCACGTCCACCATGCGACCCTCGCGCCCGCGCACCAGAAGGCTCACCACGCGCGCGCCGTAGTTGGTGATGGCAAGGGTGGTGTCCTGTGCGTTCTTCAGGAGGTAGAGGTCGGTCGCCTTGCCGTCGACGGTGCTGACAAACGAGGCGCGGTCAGGAATCCGAGGCGTGGTCATGTGCGATCCCTGTGGCTGGGACAGGCCGATACGGGCGTGTTCGACCGCTGGGGCAGCCAGCATCCCGGTCGCGACCGAGAGGGCGAGCACGGTCCAGGCGAGTGTTCGTGGCATCGGCGCTACTCCCCGGCGCGCGGCACCCAGACGAGCATGGGCTGTGGCGCCCGGTTGGCCCAGGCGTAATAGGGGATGAAGGTCAGCGTAACTGCCTTGCCGGGCGTGTCGGTGCCGCGATCGGCGCGGCGGTACAACGGGTCGTCGGCACGCGGCGACGCGGCCTGCACGCCGGGGTGGCGCAGGACGAGGACGCCCCCGAGCAGATCGCGGCGGAAGTGCTCGTCGAAGCGGCCGGCCGCGGCCAGCGACAGATCGAACAGTGCCGCACCCGCGGGTTGATCCTCCTGTTCGAGGGCGTAGACGAGCGGGCCGCGCTCGACGGCCACGCGGCCGACGTTCTCTCGCACCAGCGGGTTGGCCACGGTGAGACGCGGCGTCACGTCGAGTTCGAGGCGCACACGGTCACCGGCGTGCCACGGCCGGCGGATCTCGAGGTAGGCGCCCGATCGTGGGGAGTTCCCGAACGCCTCGCCATTGACCTCGACGCGGGTCCGTTCCGACCAGGCCGGCACCCTGAGAAACAAACTGAACTCCGACCGCGTGGACGGCGTGACCGTGAGGTCCACCACACCCGTCCACGGGTACTCAGTCGCCTGGCTGACCTTCAGCCCGGTGCCGTCGGCGAGGTGCCACTCCAACGTGGACGCATGGTAGATGTGGACGTAGAGGCCGCGGTCGCTCGTGCTGTAGAGATAGCCGGGCAACGACGCGAGGATCCGCTGCAGGTTCGGCGGGCAGCAGGTGGTGGAGTACCACTCGTTGCGGATCTTCTCGCCGGTCGACTCGAGCGGATTCCGGTAGCAGTAGAGCGTCCCGTCGAGCGACATGCCCGAGTTCACGCCGTTGTAGAGCGCACGCTCAACGATGTCGGTGAAACGGGCCTCGCCGGTCGCCATGAGCATCCGCCAGTTCCAGATCATGTTGCCGATGGCGGCGCAGCTCTCGCCGTACGCCTGGGCGTTGGGCAGCTCGTAGGG
>JAFNAJ010000401.1 GCA_017860085.1 Acidobacteriota bacterium
GGCGACAATCGTTTTCTGGGCATGACTGACCCCGGAATCTATCATTGACCCAAGGGTAGGGCTCATCATGGACTCGACGGAGACCGTTCAAATCACGCGCTTCGTCCGCGGCACGCTGGGGTGCCGGTGCCCCGACGACGTGTTTCGATCGATCACGGTCGATTCGCGCGAACCCATCGGTGGTTCGCCACCGTTCACGAGACTCGTCATCGGCGACCGGCTGCTGATTTTCCTGGCCAAGCCCGGCCCTGGCGATACGCTGGCCACGTGGATTCCAGGTCTGACCCTCCTGGGCCAGGCCGAGCGGGAAGCCGCCGGCTACAATCGGTTCCGGCTGGTCATTCCTGCGGCACACGTCGACGAACAGGCGGACTCGGCACGCAGGGTATTCGCGGAAACCATCGGGCAGGACGATCGGGCCCACCTGCACATCGTGGCGCCGGAAGATCTGCCCGCACTGGCCGAACGTTAGGTTTGCTTCGGCCGGACGCTGGCGAAATACCCGGCCTGCACGAGGCGATCACCGACCTGCGTCGGATCGGGCTGGAACAACTCGAGCAGCAGGTCGTCCGGACCCTTGGCCATGGCATAGGCCGCCCCGGACACGCGACGGATCCCGGTCACCGATATGCCTGCGGCCATCAGGCGCGCGACCAGCGCATCGAGTTCGTCCGTTTCGATCCCGAGATGGTGAGCCGTTCCCTGGCCCGCGTGCCTCGGCGGCTGGGCATACAGGTGCAACCGGCCCTCTCCGACCCTGAGGAACACGTTGCGTGCGCCGGCGAAGTCGCCGTCGAACATGACGTCCGCACCGAAGTGGTCCCGCCAGAAGGCGATCATGGCATCGACATCCGACGCCATCAGGTGGACGTGGTGGAGGCTGAACATGCCCCATTCTAGGCTGGGAAGAACTCGATCGGCTTGGTCGTCGTCATCTCGGCGACGTCTTTCGCCTCGAACCGGAACATCTTCACCCGGGCGACGAGCTTGCGTTCGAGCTCCGCGTCCCCCAGCTCACTCGACACGATGCGGCACTCGGTCACCTCGCCCGAGGGCGCGATGGACACCTCGAGCACGACTTTGCCCTGAAGAGCGGGGTTGTCCCGGAGCGCGCGGCTGTACAGCGCGTAGATCGCCGACTTGTTGCGGTCGAAGACGAGTTCGACTTCCTCACGTGTGCGCGACCCCTTGTTGCTCCTGCCGGAACGCTGAGCCTCGGCGGCAGGGGCAGCATCGACACTCGACGTCACCTGCGCCGTCGCATGGCCCTGCAAGCGGGTCGATCCACCGCCGAAGCCGCTGCTCGCCGTCGCGACTGCGATGCCTCCGCTGCCCTGGCCCACGCGGGCCGTCAGCACGGCGCGGTCCACCCGGGCCCGCTCCCCGACTGCGCTGTTGAGCGGCTGCGCCTGGACCTTCGAATCGACGTCGAGATCACGCAGTTCGGCAAGCTGGTCCGACAGCGCAAGCAAGCCGCTCGCCGCAGCCTTCCTGCGGGGGTCGGGCCTGGACGGCGCGTCCGCGACTGGCGCCGGCACCTGCACGCGCCGTTCGACCTCCGGCACCACGACGGGCTTGGGCGCCGGCGGCACTTCCACCTTCGGCTCCGGCCTGGGCTTCGGTTGCTCGAGCAGGAACTCGACGACGTGCACCGGGAGCGCGGGCGCCAGTGACTCCTGCTTCGGCCGGTCGGGCCACAGCGGGATGACTACGCCGAAGCCCAGGAAGAGCCCCAGAACTGCGCCGACGACGCGGCGCAAGCGCCGCTGCTCGGCCTCCGACGGCGTCCACGGCAGGTCATAAACGCGGTAATACGCGACGCTCATGCGCACCGTTTCCTCAGGCGCCAGCCTGTGCCAGCAGCGCCTGCTCTCGCTCGACGACCACGAGCGAGACCTTGGTGTATTCCGCGGCGGAGCAGCTCGCCACGATCCTGCGCAGGACGGCATACGGCAGCGCCTTCTCGGCCATCACCGCCACCTCACGCGCGGTCGTCGTGCCCGGCAGGACGTTTGCGGCCTGCCGCCCGAGCGCCGCCCGCAGGGACTCGACGACCGGTCCGCTCGACTGGCCGAATTCGGCCACGGAGACCACGGCCTCGCCGTTGACGTAGAGCATCTCCCGGGTGACCGTGACCACCGTGGTCTCGCGCGGTTTCAGCTCCGAAATCGACTGAGGGACCGCAATGTTGTTCGTGCTGGGCAGGATTTCCGTATCGGACGTGTGCACCAGCAGGTACACGACGAGGATCGTGAGTATGTCGATCATCGGCACGAGCGCGAGTGCATGCCCTCCCCGCCGCTTGCCGTGCCGTCCGTGACGCCTCAGTCCAATGCGGATCATGTCGGCGCGTCCCCCAGTGAGATCTGCGGGAAGAGTTCGCGGCGCACCACCCTGGCGCCGGCCACGCTCTGCCGCACCCCCATCGCGTCCATCACCTGCACGACGGTGTCGTAGTCCACGTCTTCCGCGACCAGCAGCGTCGCGTTCCGCTTGTCCGGGAAGCGCGCCTTCAGGCCCTCGAGATAGGCCGAGAGTTTCACGAGGTCCTGCCCGGTCGCCGTCGCGGGAACGGTCTCGAGCACGCCACCATTGCGGTCGGCCACCTCCAGACCGGTGCGGCGCAGGATGACTTCGAGCTCGAGCGTCGGGGCCTGCGCCGCCGCCTTCGACCCTGGCCCGGGCAGGTGCACTTCCAGGATGCTCGTCTTGGAGAACACGGCCGTGAAGAGCAGGAAGAACGCGAGGATCACCATGACGTCGAGCATCGGCACGATGTTCACGTCATTGCGGCCACGGTAGCGCGCGTGGTTGCGCTGCTGGCCACGCGCGAGCTTCGAACTTCTCATGCCCGCGCGGCCTCCCGCAGTTCGTCGCGGGTCCGCGCCTGCGCGCCCGCGGGGGCTGCCGCCGGGCGCGGCACCTGCTGGCGACGCTCGGTCACGCTGTTCAGGAACTTGATCGATGCCACCTCGAGGCTGTCGACGAGCTCGGTCGTCTTGTTCTCTAGGTACATGTGGCACAGCAGCAGCGTGATCGCGAGGCCGAGACCGAGCGCGGTGTTGTTCATCGCGACCGAGATGCTGGCCGAGAGCAACGCAGTCTTCTCGGCCGGGTTGACGGCCGCCACGGCCATGAAGGCGCTGATCAGGCCGACCACCGTGCCGAGCAGGCCCATCAGCATGCCGATGTTGGCCAGCGCGGCTAGGTTATGGGTGCGTTTCTCGAGACGCGGGATCACCTCGATCAGGCTCTCTTCCATTGCCCTCTCGATGTCCTCGCGGCGGCGTGCCGTCGCGATGCGCGACATGCCGTAACGCAGGATGGTCGAGAGCAACGAGTCGGTCTTCTCCACCAGCTCCATCGCCTTGCGGAAATTCCCGGCG
>JAFNAJ010000047.1 GCA_017860085.1 Acidobacteriota bacterium
GCGCCGATCGAGGGGCAGGCGGAGCCCAGCCCGGCCGAGTTCGAGGTCCCTGAGACGGCCGCCGGCCTCAACGCCCGCTACACGTTCGACACCTTCGTGGTCGGCTCGTCGAACCAGTTTGCCCATGCTGCGTGCCGGGCGGTGGCTGAGGCCCCGTCGCGGTCCTACAACCCGCTCTTCATCTACGGGGGCGTTGGGCTGGGGAAGACGCACCTCATGCACGCGATTGGGCACTATGTGGTCCGCCAGACGCGCAACGTGCGGCTCACGTACATCTCGGCCGAGCGCTTCATGAACGAGATGATCAACGCGCTCCGCTACGACCGCATCCTGGACTTTCGCGAACGCTATCGCAGCGTCGATCTCCTGCTGGTCGACGACATTCAGTTCATCGCCGGCAAAGAAGGTACGCAGACCGAGTTCTTCCATACCTTCAACGCGCTCTACGACTCGGCCAAGCAAATCGTCATCAGCAGCGACTGCCCGCCCCACGAGATTCCGCAACTCGAAGAACGCCTGCGCTCGCGCTTCGAGTGGGGCCTCATTGCCGACATCCAGCCGCCGGACCTCGAGACCAAGGTCGCGATCCTCAAGAAGAAGGCCGAAGCCGAGGCCGTCCCGTTGCCCGACAACGTGGCGATCTACATCGCCGGCAAGATCAAGTCGAACATCCGCGAACTCGAGGGATCACTCATCCGTCTGGCGGCCTACGCGTCCCTGAAGGGCACCGAGATCTCGTTGCCGCTTGCGCAAGACGTGTTGAAGAACATCATCTCGACCGAGGAGCGCGCGGTCACCGTGGAGATCGTCCAGAAGTTCGTTGCCGACTACTACCAGCTCAAGGTGAGCGATTTGAAGTCGCGCAACAACGCCAAGTCGATTGCCCTTCCGCGACAGGTCGCGATGTATCTGTGCAAGCACCTCACCAATGCCTCACTCCCCGAGATCGGGCGCGCGTTCGGTGGCAAGCACCACTCCACGGTGATCCACTCCATCAGGAAGGTGACCAACCTGCGGAAGTCGGACGGCGATTTCAACAGCCTTCTCAACATGATGTTCGACAATTTCCGCTGATCGTTTCGTCGACGCACGACTTTTCCACAGACCCTCGTCCGTCGGGCCGCCTGCCGAATGTGCACCGCCAGATTCGCACACCCGACGCCTGGGATCCCCACCCCGGACTCCACCGGAAAAGCCCGCCAGAAATCGTTGAAAAGCAACACTTTGACGGTGATTTGAGGCTTTTCAACAGGGCCTTGTTCTTGTTATACTTTTCTGTCTTCCTGATCACTGTTCATCTTTCAAGGAAGACGTAGCCGGCACGTCGTCCCGAGAGAGGCTTCGACCCGCATGGAACTCGTCGTCCGCAAAGCCGATCTGCTTCGCGAACTCCAACTCCTCCAGGGCATCGTCGAGCGGAAGATCACGAAGCCCGTGCTGGGCAATGTTCTGGTCGAGGCTGGTGAGAACGAACTTCGCCTGTTTGCGACCGACCTCGACGTGGGCATGAGAAGTCGCTGCGACGCGTCGGTGTCGCGGCCGGGCTCGGTGACCATTCCTGCCAAGAAGCTCTTCGAAATCGTTCGAGCTTTGCCTGAGACCGACGTGCGGATCGAGGAAGACCAGAACGCGGTGCGCGTGGCGGCCGATCGGTTCGACTCGCGGATGGCCACCGAACCGGTTGAGGAGTACCCGCTCTTCCCGACGGAAGGTGACGAAGGGCCCGACGAGTTGGCTGCTGCCGGTCTCCGGCAGATGGTGGCGAAGACCCACTTTGCGGTGACTGGTGAGGACACTCGGTATTTCCTGAATGGCGCCTTGCTGGTCCTCAAGCGGGACGCCATGAGCCTGGTGGCGACAGACGGCCATCGGCTGGCCCTGATCACGGTTCCTCGTAGCGTCGAAGGCAAGAAGAAGCGCGAGGCCGAAACTGGAGACGAGGATCGCGTCATCCTGCCAAAGAAGACCCTGGCCGAGCTGGGCCGGCTGCTCGCTGATTCGGATGTTGACGTGGCGTTCTCGAAAGGCGGCAATCACCTGTTCTTCAAGGTGGGCGATCGCGTACTCGTGTCGCGCGTGATCGACGGGAATTTCCCGGCGTACGACCGAGTCATTCCGAAGGGGAACGACAAGCGTGTGGAGTTCGAGCGCGACCGGCTGACGAGCGCGGTCCGGCGCGTGGCGCTGCTCTCGAACGAGCGTTCGCGCGCGGTCACCTTCCAGATGGACCCTGGACAGGTGGAAGTCAGTTCGCGGAGCGCGGAGTTCGGCGATGCGCGCGAAGTGCTGATGGTGGAGTACGACGGGCCGTCGTTGAAGATCTGCTTCAACGCCCAGTATGTGCTCGATTTCCTGAACGCCGTAGAGACCGAGCGCGTATCGCTCGACTTCAAGGACGACGTGAGCCAGTCGCTGATGAGGCCGGTCGCTCCGGAAGGGTACGATTATCTGTACGTGATCATGCCCATGCGGCTCTAGGCCGCCGGCGTGGCACGTCGGTCGGGCGCTCGTGAGTCCCTCGCCGCCCGGCGCCAGACAACCCAAGCATGGATCACCTCGAAAGCCAGAACGACGTTCAGCACCCGGACGAGCAGGGGGTGCCGGCGGAAGCTGCCGGCGCAGTCGACCTCCTGCCGGATGTTGAAGACTACGGTGCGGACAAGATCAAGGTCCTCGAAGGCCTGGAAGCTGTCCGCACGCGGCCGGCCATGTACATCGGGTCGACCGGTGAGCCGGGACTGCATCATCTCGTCTACGAGATCGTCGACAACTCGATCGACGAAGCACTGGCCGGTTTCTGCGACGACGTGTCGGTGACGATTCACGTCGACAACTCCGTGACCGTGATCGACAACGGCCGCGGCATCCCGGTGGACCAGCACACCAGCGGCCGGTCGGCGGCCGAGGTGGTGCTCACGGTCCTGCACGCCGGCGGCAAGTTCGACAACGAGAGCTACAAGGTCTCGGGAGGGCTGCACGGCGTTGGCATCTCGGTGGTCAACGCCCTGTCGGAGTGGCTCGAGGTGGAGATCTGGCGCAACGGCCAGGTGCACCAGCAACTGTACGAGCGGGGCAAGCCCGCCGGCGACCTGGCAATCACGGGCACGACCCGTCGGCGCGGCACGCGCGTCACGTTCATGCCCGACCCGGAGATCTTCGAGACCACCGTCTTCAGCTACGACACGCTCGCCCAGCGGCTGCGCGAGCTGGCCTTCCTCAACGCCGGCGTGCGCATCACGCTCGCCGACGAGCGCCAGAACGGCAAGAGCCACGAGTTCCTCTATCGCGGCGGGATCAACGAGTTCGTCACGTTCCTCAACACGAACAAGTCGGCGATCAACGAAGAGCCGATCTACATGCGTGGCGAGAAGGACGGCGCCGATGTCGAGATCGCGCTGCAGTGGAACGACGGCTACAGCGAGACGGTGTTCTCGTTTGCCAACAACATCAACACGCACGAAGGAGGCACGCACCTCTCCGGCTTCCGCGCCGCGCTGACGCGCACGGTCAACGCGTACGCCGCCAAGAACAACCTCACCAAGGACCTGAGCGACAGCATCAGCGGTGACGACATTCGCGAGGGCCTCACCGGCGTCATCTCGGTGAAGATCCCGCGCCCGCAGTTCGAAGGGCAGACCAAGACGAAGCTCGGCAACACCGAGATCAAGGGAATCGTCGAGGCCATTGTCTACGACAAGCTCGGCGCGTTCCTCGACGAAACGCCCGCCGTCGCGCGCCGGGTCATCCAGAAGGCCGTCGATGCGGCCCGGGCCCGCGAGGCCGCGCGCAAGGCGCGCGATCTGGTTCGTCGCAAGGGCGCCCTCGAGAACAGCGCGCTCCCTGGCAAGCTGGCCGACTGCCAGGAACGGGACCCGGCCCTGTGCGAGCTCTACATCGTCGAGGGTGAGTCGGCTGGAGGGTCGGCGAAGCAGGGGCGCGACAGGCGGTTCCAGGCGATCCTGCCGGTGAAGGGCAAGATTCTCAACGTCGAGAAGGCCCGCTTCGACAAGATGCTCTCGAGCGACGAGATCCGAACGATGATCTCAGCCCTCGGCTGCGGCATCGGGTCGGACGATTTCGACCTGTCGAAGCTGCGGTATCACCGCATCATCATCATGACCGATGCCGACGTCGACGGCTCGCACATCCGCACGCTGCTGCTCACGTTCTTCTACCGGCAGATGCGGGAGCTGGTCGACCACGGCCACGTGTACATCGCCCAGCCGCCCCTTTACCGCGTGAAGCGCGGCAAGTCGGAGACCTACGTCAAGGACGACCGCGGGCTCGAAACGTGGCTCATCCGCCGGGCCGTCGAATCACGCAGCGTGCGGTTTGCCAACGGGTCGGACGTGTCGGGGCCCGACCTCGAGGACGTGCTGCAGAAGTTCATGACCTTTGCCAAGCAGCTTCGGCTCACCGAACGCCGCTGCGGCGACCGCGAGCTCGTGCTCACGCTCCTCGAGCGCGGCGCACACGACCGGACGTTCTTCGCCAACCGCGACGCCGTCGCCGCGATTGGCGAGGCGGTGGCCTCTCCGTCGCGCACGTTCCACATCGAGACCGACGAGGAGCACAACCTCCACGAACTGGTCGTCGAGAGCCGGACCAACGGCTACGTCCGGCGCCACCGCGCGGGATCCGAGCTCGTGACGAGCGGCGAGTACCGGTCGCTCGTGGCGGCCTGGCGCGACGTGCACGGCCTGCGCGGGCCGTTTCTCGTGGCGGTGAAAGGCCGGGTCGAGGAGACCGCTGAAGAGGAAGTCCCGACCGCCGGTGCGGATGGAACGACCTTCGGCGGCGGTCCAGTGGACACGGCCACGCGCATGGCAGCCGAGCCAAGGGCCGATGCGGCGTCGCCGCGCGAAGGCGAGCAGGCCTTCGACACCATCGACGCGCTCGTCGACTACTTCATCGCTGCGGGGAAGAAGGGCGTGGCCATCACGCGCTACAAGGGCCTCGGCGAGATGAACCCCGAGCAGCTCTGGGAAACCACCATGAAGCCCGAGGTGCGGACGCTGCTGCAGGTTCGCGCAGAGGACCACACCGAGGCCGACCTGATGTTCACGACCCTCATGGGCGACCAGGTCGAACCGCGACGACGGTTCATCGAGGAGAACGCCCTCGACGTGCGAAACCTCGACATCTGACGAGCGGCCCCCGAATCCCATGACCCAGTTCGCCCACTCGCGCATCCCCGTCAACATCGAAGACGAGATGAGACGCTCGTACATGGACTACGCCATGAGCGTCATCATCGGCCGGGCGCTTCCCGATGTCCGCGACGGGCTGAAGCCCGCGCACCGGCGCGTGCTGTACGGCATGCGGCTGATGGGCCTGGCGAGCAACCGCACCTACCGCAAGTGCGCCAAGATCGTCGGCGAGGTGATGGGGAACTTCCATCCCCACGGAGACGCGTCGATCTACGACACGCTCGTGCGCCTCGCGCAGGACTTCAACATGCGGCATCCCCTGGTGGATCCCCAGGGGAACTTCGGCTCCGTGGACGGCGACCCGCCCGCGGCCATGCGCTACACCGAAGCACGGCTCACGGCGCTGGCCGAAGAGCTGATGCGGGACCTCGACAAGGAAACCGTCGACTTCGTTCCGAACTACGACGAGACCACCGAGGAGCCGAGCGTGCTCCCGGCGCCGTTCCCGAACCTGCTGGTGAACGGATCGGCCGGCATCGCCGTCGGCATGGCGACCAACGTGCCGCCCCACAATCTCGGGGAAGTGATCGACGGCCTCGTGTGGCTCATCGAGCACACCCAGGTCGGAGGACCGCGTCGCGACGGGCCAGCCCAGCTGACGCGCGAGCAGAAGCTCAAGCACCTCATCGGCATCATCCGCGGTCCCGATTTTCCAACCGGCGGCACCATCGTGGGCCACGCCGGCATCGTGCAGGCGTTCGCGACCGGCCGCGGCTCCATCACGATTCGCGCCCGGGCCGAGTTCGAGGAGTCGAAGAAGGGCGACCGCACCTCCATCGTCGTCAGCGAGATTCCCTACCAGGTCAACAAGGCCAAGCTGCTGGAGAAAATCGCTGAGCTCGTCCGCGACAAGATCATCGAAGGCATCTCGGACCTGCGGGACGAGTCCGACCGAGAAGGTCTCCGCGTGGTCATCGAGTTGAAGCGGGGCGAGCTGCCAGAGGTGGTGCTCAACAACCTGTACAAGCACACGCCGCTGCAGACCACCTTCGGCATCATCATGCTCGCCATCGTCGGGGGGCGGCCGCGTGTGCTGTCGCTCGTGGAGATGCTCGAGCAGTTCGTCGAGTTCCGGCGCGACGTGGTGCGCCGACGGACCGAGTTCGAGCTGCGCAAGGCCGAGGCGCGCGCGCACATCCTCGAAGGACTCAGGATCGCCCTCGACCACCTCGACGCGGTCATCACCCTCATCCGGGGGTCGAAGAGCCCAGCCGACGCCAGGGTCGGCCTGGTGCGTGAGTTCGGGCTGTCGGAGATCCAGGCCCAGGCCATCCTCGACATGCAGCTGCAGCGCCTGACGGGGCTCGAGCGGCAGAAGATCCTCGACGAGCTGGCCGAGCTCCGAGCGACGATCGAGCGACTGCGGGCCATCCTTGGCAGCGAAGCGCTCCTGATGGACATCGTGGTCCGGGAGCTCCGCGAGACGCGCGAGCGCTACGCCAATCCCCGCCGCACCGACATCGTCGATGAGAGCGGCGAGCTGACGGTCGAGGACCTGATTGCCGACGAGGACATGGTCATCACGGCGTCGGGGACCGGCTACATCAAGCGGACCTCGCTCTCGACCTACCGCAGCCAGCGCCGCGGCGGCAAGGGCCGGATCGGCATGTCGATTCGGGAGGAGGATGCCGTCAGCCACCTGTTCGTGGCCTCGACGCACTCCTACATCATGATCTTCTCGGACCGAGGCCGGGCCTACTGGCTCAAGGTCCACGAGATCCCCGTGGTGGCACCCGACGGCAGGGGCACCCCGATCGTCAACCTGGCCTCGATGGAATCCGGCGAGCGCATCGCCGCCCTGATGGCCGTCCGCGACTGGCCCGCCGAGGACGACCGCGAGTTCATCCTGATGGGCACCCGCAAGGGCGTGGTCAAGAAGACCGACCTGCGAGCCTTCAGCAACCCGAGGTCAGGTGGTATCATCGCCATCGGCGTCGACCCGGACGATGCGGTGATCGGCGTCCAGTTGACCGACGGCCGCAACGAAGTCCTGCTCGGCACCCGCAGCGGGATGGCCATCCGGTTCCTCGAGGCCGACGTCCGGCCGATGGGGCGGACGGCCTACGGGGTGCGGGGGATCTCCCTGCGCGACGACGAAGTCGTGGCCATGGAGGTCGTGAGGGCCGGCAGCGCGGTCCTGACGGTCACCGAGAACGGATACGGCAAGCGGACCGACCTCGAGGAATACCGGGTGCAGTCCCGCGGCGGACTGGGTATCATCAATATCCAGACGACCGACCGGAACGGCCGGGTCGTGGGGCTTGCCTGCGTCACCGAAGACGACGAGGTGATGCTCGTCACGGAAGCGGGTAAAATCCTGCGGACCGGGGTTGCCGACGTGCGGATTATCGGGCGTGCCACGCAGGGCGTCCGGATGATCGAGATTGACGAAGGAGACCGGGTGGTCTCCCTGGCGCGCTTCGCCGGGCGCGACGACTCCGACGAGTCGGACCAGGGGGAGGAACCCGGTGGCGCTCCGGCGGAAGAGCGTTCAGAGCAAGACTGACGGCGGTTCGTGGGTACGGGGCCCGTGCGGGATGCGCGGGTTCGTCACGCGCCGGTGCAGCCCGCCGGCGGAAGGAGGCGGACATCCATGTCTCGTCCGAGATCCAGCGCACTCGCCCTGCTCGTGGCCATCATTGCCCCACTTCTGGTTGTCGCGTGCTCGCAGTCGGGCGAGCAGCAACTGCTCGTGAAGTACTTCCAGGCGTCGCGCATGCGCGACAACACCACCCTCACGAATATCGCGACGGTGTCGTTCTCGCCAGACGAGGACGGCGTGTTCACCGGCCTGAAGGTGGTCAGGGAGAACCCGGAGCAACGCCGCACGCTTCGTCTCAAGGAGCTGGCCGCCGAGGAAGAGGCAGCCCGCCTTGCGGACGAGGAGTTCAACAAGAAGAAGAAGGAATACCAGGACGCGAACCTCGAAGCCATCGATCGGGTCCTGAAGGCCGAGCGCGAAGGCGGGAAGCTCAGGGGCGACGACCTCAAGGTGCAGGCCGAGTGGACCAAGTGGCGCGACGACACGCAGCACGTGTCGAAGCGGCTCACCGAGGCGCGGCAGGCACTCAGCGCCGAGCGCTCGATGGCCGAGATCAGCGTCTTTGACTCCCGCAACCCGGTCGATGTCAGCAAGTTCGACGGAGAGCTGATCGAGAAGGACCTCATCGTGGGCGGAAAGCTCAAGAAGGGTGAGGCGCCGGCCGCCGACGCCCAGCTCCACGTGAAGGTGGCCCGAGCCGACCTCAAGAACGGCCCAGACGGTCAGACGGTGGCGGGTCGCTGGATCGTGACCCACGTGAGCCCCGCTGAAGACGGCAAGACACCGGGGCAGTAGGGCCAGACTGTCAAGAACGAGATCGGTTCTTGGTTCTTCGTTCGTGGTTCTTGGTCCGTTCAAGGTCCTTGGTGCCAGGTTCGTTCGGGGTTCTGGTTCTCTTTGAACCAGTTACCAAGAACGAACCCCGAACCAAGAACCCAGAACGGACCAAGAACGAAGAACCAACCCCAAAGAACCAATTGAAGTCCCGTCGTCTACGCCCGTTCCAACCGGGCGTGCTTCGCCAGCAGGCGTTTCTGTCCCACGTTGGCGAACCTCACGGTCACCTTCACATCGTCGTAACCCGGCTCGACCGACAGCACGGTGCCTGGCCCGAACATGGGGTGCCGGACCCGCACGCCGGGCCTCAACTCGACCTCGGACTGGTCCTCGTCCTCGTAGTGGAACGGCGGCGCGTCCTCGCGCACGACACGGGCGCCGGGCCCACGAGATCCTGAGTACCGCGAGTCGCCACGCCACGCAGACCGCGGTTGGCGGGTGCCCCACGACGGCACGAAGGCCGACTCGTGCCTTGTCATCAACGCGGCAGGGATCTCGTCGATGAAGCGGGACGGTGCAGACGGCTGGTACTCTCCGAAGATTCGTCGGCGCGTGGCGCCGGTGAGCACGAGCCGGCGCTGGGCGCGCGTCATGCCCACGTAGCAGAGGCGTCGTTCTTCCTCGACGTCGGCTTCGTCCTCGGTCGACCGCGAGTGGGGGAAGAGGCCCTCTTCCATGCCGGCCATCACCACCATGGGGAACTCGAGTCCCTTGGCGGCATGAAGCGTCATGAGCCAGACGCGCGCGTTGGGCGCGCCTTCCTCTTCGTCGACCTCCGAGAGCAATGACAGACGGTCGACGAAGGCGGAAAGCGTCGGCTCCGGCTCCCGTTGCTCGAACTCGCGGGCAGCCGACACGAGTTCCTCGAGGTTCTCGATGCGGCCCTTGGCCTCCTCGCTGCGCTCCTCCTCCAGCGTCGCCATGTAGCCGGACCGCTCGAGGAGCTGATCGATCACCGCCGACGCAGGTTCGGACTTGGCCAGCGCCGAGAGCTCCACGACGAGGTCGTGAAACCCTCGAAGCGCGCCGAGCGCTCTCGGGGCAAGCCGGCGCTCGGCGAGCACACGCTGGGCCCGCGCCCACAGCGATCGCTTCCCCGCGCCGTGGTGCAGGCCGGCGGCGACGAGCGGGGGCGCTCCGTCGGGCACGGCGGTGGGATCGGCCGCCTCGATGGCGTCGAGCACCACCTTGCCAATCCCGCGCGGGGGCGTGTTCACCACGCGCCTGAAGCTCACGTCGTCGTCCTCGTTGAGCAGGAGCTTGAGATATGCCAGCGTGTCCTTGATCTCCTTGCGCTCGTAGAACCGCACGCCGCCGACGATGCGATAGGGGACCCCTTCGCGCATCAACGCGTCCTCGAGCGCGCGTGACTGGGCGTTGGTGCGGTACAGCACCGCGACAACCGAGGAGACATCATCGGCGTCGGCCTCACGCACCGTCCTGCAGACGAAGTCGGCTTCCTCGAGCTCGTCGGCGCCTCGGAAGTACAGCAGGCGATCCCCACCGGCCTGGTCGGTCCAGAGGCGTTTGTCCTTGCGGTTGCGGTTCTGTTGGATGACGGCCGTCGCCGCGTCGAGGATGATTTGGGTCGAGCGGTAGTTGCGCTCGAGCCGGACGACCCGCGCCTCGGGGAAGTCGTGCTCGAAGTCGAGGATGTTGCGCAGATCGGCTCCCCGCCACTTGTAGATCGACTGGTCGGGATCGCCAACGACGGCGAGGTTGCGATGACGGGCCGCGAGCTGCCGAATCAGCAGGTACTGGGGCCGGTTGGTGTCCTGGTACTCGTCGACCATCTGGTACCGGAACTGGCCGGCGTAGCGTTCGCGCACGGCTTCGGCACGGTCGAACAGTTCGACCGTCTTGAGGAGCAGATCGTCGAAATCGAGCGCGTTGCTCTCGCGCAACGCGGTGAGATAGCGCTCGAAGACCCGCGCGATCTGCTCGTCGCGGAAGTTCCAGCCGCCCCTGAGCGACGCCGGGCCCTCCATGCGGTTCTTCGCCTGGCTGATCCGCGACAAGACCAGCCGCGGCGGCATGATCTTGTCGTCGATGTTCAGATCCTTCAGCGCTTGCTTGACGACGGCCAACTGGTCCACGGAGTCGTAGATGACGAAGTCGCGCGACAGGCCGATGTGGGGGGCCTCGCGACGCAGCAGTCGGGCGCAGAGGGCGTGGAAGGTGGAGATCCAGAGCGTGGATCCGTCTGAGCCCAGCAGGCTCGCGACGCGGGCGCGCATCTCTTCCGCCGCCTTGTTGGTGAAGGTGACGGCCAGCACCTCGTGGGGCTGCGCGAAGCCGCTGCCCACCAGGTGCGCGATCCGGTAGGCGATCACGCGCGTCTTGCCCGACCCGGCTCCCGCTAGGATCAGCAGGGGCCCGTCGACCTGCAGCACCGCGTCGCGTTGCTCGGTGTTCAGGTCTTCGAGGAAGGCACTCGGGGCTGGGTTCGACACGTGACCGTTGCAGGGCTACTCGCGAGAGGACCCAGCAAGTATATCGCCGCTGACCCGTGTCGAAGACTGGCCGAGATACTCGACACGGAGCGCTGGCCCCATGGCGGCCCCAAGACGAATACTGTACCTGTGCTGGACCAACGCTCGACATGCGCCCCTTATGGTGATCGGAGGAGGGGAGAAGCCATGAGAGCAACAAGTGCGGTGCTGGCCGGCGTCATCCTCCTCGGCATGTGGACGCTGGCAGCCTCTGGCGTGCCACAGAGCGAGGATCCCGCGGTGCTGCTGCGGGCGGCCATCGAGAAGGAAGA
>JAFNAJ010000402.1 GCA_017860085.1 Acidobacteriota bacterium
GCGCGCGCCCCGGAAACGCTCTTCGGCCCGGTGATACTCCGGCGTGAGATTGGCAGGCATCGCCCGAGTCCTTATGACGCCCGGGTGAGCACGCCGAGCAATCGCTCGACCTCGGCTCGCTGCGGGGAAGCCGGGGGTAACCGGCTGAGGAGCTCGCGGGCCTCCCGCACGGCGTCGTCTCGCCTTCCCGCCCTCGCGTAGGCACGGGCAAGGTTGAACCGGGCCTCGAGGAAGTCCGGTGCTCCCGCCACCGCCGACTCCAGTGACGCGATCGCGCTGTCGTTGCGTCCCTGCGCCATGGCGACGACACCCTGGTTCGCCTTGACGACCGGGTTGCCCGGCTCGATGGCGTCGGCACCGTCGAGGACACGAGAGGCCTCGGCGGCCTCGGCGAGGTCGCCGCGGGCAAACAGGCAACCGGCGAGGCCGATCGACGGGTCGGCCGACGGGATCCCCGTCGTCATCGCCGCGCGGAAGTGACGTTCGGCTGACGGGCACTGACCAGCCTCGACCAGCACGAACCCGAGGCGCAGGTGTGCCTGCCCGTTGGCCGGGTCGTCGCGCACAATGGATTCGAGTGCAGCCCGCAGCGCGTCGCCCGACAACTCACCGGATGTCACCTGTGCGATGCGTGCCGCAAGCTCCCGAAGATCCTTGGGATCGGGCCGAGACCCGGCTTGGCTCGCAACGCGTCCCGCGCCCACGTAGCCGAGCGCCTGCAGCCGCCGCTGCGCCTCCGGAGTGGTCTGCTGCTGTGCCGACGACGCTGGCAGTTCCGGGCTCGAGTAGGCGTCGGCGCGCGCCTGCAGATCCCGCGCTTGATCCGAGCGAACGGTGACGATGTTCCGAACCTCGGCAGGGTCGGCCGACAGGTCATAGAGCTCGGGCTTGGGAGCAGCGACGTACTTGACGCCATCCCGGCGGATGCTCCGGAGTGCGCTCCAGCCGAAATCGAGCAGTGGCGCGAACGACTCGGCGTAGAGCTCCCGCCGCGGCACCGGCTCGCCACGCAGGGCGGCCGAGAAGCTGCGGCCATCGACGTCGGGTGTCGGCAGGCCGAGCAGATCGGTGACCGTCGGCAGGACGTCCAAGAGCGAGACCTCGCCGGCCACGACGTGCCCGGCCCGTGAGACCCCCGCTCCTGACAGGACCAAGGGCACGCGCAGCGTGGTGTCGTAGACGAAGACGCTGTGACCGGCCTCTCCGTGCTCGCCGAACGCCTCGCCGTGGTCGGAAGCGACGACCACGGTGGTCGACGGACGGCGCGGTCCCAGGGCCTCGATCAACCGACCAACCTCGACGTCGGCGCGGGCCACCTCGGCGTCGTATCGCTCGGCCACCGGCTGCGCACGCGCCCCCACCGCTGCGTGGTCGTCCCCCTCGTATGGCGCGTGGGGCTCGAAGAGGTGCACCCAGAGAAAGACGCGCCGCGTCCCCTGTTGGCCGAGCCATGCCATCGCCTCGTCCACGACAGCCCGACCCGCGCGCTCGTTTCTGAGCCGGCCATCCGGTCCCCGCGGCATCGTGTCGGAGTAGGTGTCGAACCCCTGGTCGAGGCCGAAGCGACGGTCCAGCGGAAACGCCGCAACGAACGCGCCCGTGACAAAGCCCGCCGCTTTCAGCAGCTCGGCCAGGGTGCTCACCCCGGCTTCGACCCGCATGCCGTTGTGGCGTGACCCGTGGCCCGGGGGGTAAAGGCCCGTGAGCAGGCTGGCGTGAGACGGCAGCGTGATGGGCGTCGGCGCGTACGCCCGTTCGAAGCGCACGCCGCCCCTGGCAAGCCCGTCGAGGACCGGTGTGCGGCCCGATCGGTACCCGTAAGCCCCGACGCGGTCGGCCCGGAGCGTATCGATGGTCACCACGACGATGTGCTCGGGGCGCGGCGCGCCCGCGCCGCTCTCGGTCCGCGGCGTGGCTGGCGACGGGGTCTTGCGCAGAGAAAGGGTCAGGCCAATCGCTGCCAGCAGGACGGCGAGGCCCAGGACCAACAGGGAGGTCCGCGCCATGCCTCGGTGGTGCGATGCCTTCATCGTGACTCGCCCGCTCGTGCACCGGGAGCCGCTGCCTCACGGGCCATGGCGTTCACTTGTAGCACAGAAGAAGAAAGGGTCGCGGAATGTCCCCGCGACCCTTGGTAAAGCTGTGAGCCGCCGGAGCTGCAGATGCCTGCGCGCCCCGGCGCCTGTCGCCCGCGCTAGAACGAGAAGCGGAAGCCGATCTGGCCGAGCCGCTGCTCGCCGTTCTGGAAGTCGCCGGCGTACTCCGTCGGCTGCAGGAAGTCCGGGTTGGGCGTCCCGTCGCCAAGGATGCGGCGAGTCAGGAAGCCGCTCGGGTTCTTCGCATTGAACAGGTTGAACACCTCACCGATGAGCTCGATCCGCGCTGGGCCGTAGACGTTGAAGCCCCAGCTCACGCGCAGGTTGAACTGGGTTCGGCTGGCGCCGCGGCCGCAGTTCCACGTCTCGCACGCGCCGATGTCCTTCGGCGCGTTGCCGACGCCGTCGAACTCGTACGCCGTCGCCGGGATGTCAGTCAATTCGCCGTTTCCGTTGAGGTCAATCCCCTCGTAGGTCGCCACCGGCAACGCCGACCGGAACAAGAAGAACGGCGACACGGTGAAGCCCCCGGGAGCCTGCCACACCATGGCAAAGGTGCCTGCATGCCTGGCGTCGGTGCGGCCCGACGGACCAAACACCCTCGGGTCGTCGTACAGCAGTTCGGCTTCCTGGAGGTTGCTCACGTTGAGCTCGTCGGATGCGTTGCCGATCGTGCTCTTTGCGTGCGCATAGGTGTAGGAGGCCGTGAGGTCGAAGCCTTTGTACATCCGGCGCTTGAAGCCGAGGATGAGCGCCTTGTAGTCGCTCTTGCCGAAGCTCGACGCCGCTCGAGTGCTCGCCGCGTTCGGGTTGAGCCCGACAAACGCCAGGCGCCTGGGCGCCGATGGCTGGCCCACGGGACGCGTGTTGAGCCGCGGCCGCGTGTTGAGGTCACGTCCCTCGTTCCACACGTAGTCGGCCGTGATGACCGTGCTCGTCATCAGCTCGTGCGACCAGCCAAACGCAAGCTGTCGCGTGTAGGGGGTCTGGAGCCTGGGATCGACGAACTGCCCGATGAGCGGGAGGTCGTTCGGATCAGCCTGGTTCTGGCTCGCGATGTTGCTGATCGGCTGCCCGACGCGATAGAAGCTCCCGTCCGGGTTCCTGATCCCGCTCGCGTCGTCGACGTTGAAGATCGAGCCCGACCCGATGCCGGTGGCGTCGATCGCCGCGAAGAGACCGTTGGAGTTGGTGTACCCCATGTCCTGGTAGACGCCCCAGCCGCCACGAACCACGTCCCTGCCGTTGCCGAACACGTCGTACGCAAAGCCTAAGCGCGGCTGCCAGTTGTTCCAGTCCTCCTTTGGCTCCTTGCCGAAGTTCTCGAGCCCCTTGATGCCCTCCAACTGGCCTGCCGCGCCCGCCGCCTGCATCTTGACGTAGTTGGGGTTCTTCGACTGGTCGAACTGGTAGCCGGTGATGACGTCGAACCGGAGGCCGAGGTTCAGGGTGAACCGGTCGGTGAGTCGCCAGTCGTCCTGGACGTAGGCGGCAAACTGCTTGAGCGGGATGTCGGCGCCCGCAAAGCCCCCGTTCTTGGTCACCTGGGTCAGCGGCCCGTTCACGTCGTTTGTCGAGTGG
>JAFNAJ010000048.1 GCA_017860085.1 Acidobacteriota bacterium
GCGCGCATGTCGTCGAGCATCCGCCGCAGCTCGCGCTCGCGTGCCTCCATCCGACGGGCTATGGCCTCGGGCGGCCACAACTCCTGAGGAATGTGCCCCTCAGCAGCGTTCTCTTGAGGCTCCAGGCAGCCGGGCAGGATGTCGTGGCGTGCCGTGCGGGGGCCGTCGGCCAGAGTGTCTGTGGCGCCGGGGCCGGACCGGTTCAGGTCGAGTTTCAACACGTGCATCGGCGTCTCCAGCCGATGGCCGTGCAATTACCAGGCCCGAACGGGAACCGAGTGCCCAGCGGTGAGCCGCGCCGTGCCGCCGCGGCTAGCTGGTGCGGCCTTTCGCTGAAGGCGGAGTGCCGCTGCGCCGGCGGTACTCATCGAACAGGCGGTCGCGCCAGGCTGGGACGTACGCGATCAGCGGCCTGAAATAGTTGCGGTGGATGGACAACGTCTCCAGGTCTGTCGCCGCCTTCACCGTGGCGGTCCGCGGAGTGTTCCCGAGGATCCCCATCTCGCCGAAGAACTCCCCGGCCTTCATCCTGGCGAGGACGACCTCCTTGCCGTCTTCCGTGCGGATCACTTCGACCTCACCCTGGCCGATCAGGTAGAGCCGATCCGGAAAGTCACCCTGCCTGAACACCACGTCGCCCGCGCGGAACCGTCGCTCCACCACGCTCTGCAGTCTGGCCTTGACGTCGAGGGCAATGACCGCCACCAGGAACACCATGCCCAGCCCGATGCACATCTGGCCCAGGCCGAGGAAGAGGACCATGGTATAGGGCGTCGACGACACCGTGTAGACGAGGGCCGTCGCCAGGCCGGCCACGGTCAGCAGCGCGGAGGCCACCACGTACTTGTCGTGCGGGTGAGGGAGATCGTGGGTCGCCATGGCTAGCTCCTCGTCGACCGGGGCGGATGGCTCAGGTCATGGCAGTCGGTGCAGGCCGACTGGCCGAGCAGGGTCCTGTCGACGACGCCCGCGTGCTCCTTCTGCCGGACGAACTTGAGCGACTGCCCGTGGCAGTTCAAGCAGATGGTGTACCGGTAGCGGCCCTTCACCGCGATGGGGAGTCGGTAGGTACCCGCGACCTCTCGCCAGATGTGGGCCATGCCCCCGAGCTTGGCTTCGACGGTGCCGAACAGGCCGTAGTCGGTGTGACACACGTAGCAGTGGTCCTCCTGGATGTAGCGGTGCTTGAAGTGGACGGCCGCCAGGCGCGGACTCTGCTCGTCGCGCATGTCCTCGACGAACGGACGCATGGCGTGGCACGAGCGGCAGAATTCGATGTCCTTGGCCTGCTCGAGTCCCACCGCCGTGCTCATCATCATGACGGGCAGCGGGAGGACGCAGATGCCAACGAACAGGAGCGCGCGCGCCTGGAACTCCGAGAGTCGTCGTCGACGCGCGCCAAGCGCGAAGAGGATGAGGGCGATCGACCCGAGCGCCATGACGAGCGCCAGCGCCTTCGCCCACGCTTCGGCATAGTCGCGCGGAGGCTGGTACGGAACCCCAGCGGCGAGCGCCTCACGGTGAAGCCTCGCGATGAGAAGGACGACCAAGATCGCGAGGGAGGGCCCGGCCTTGCGGTGCCTGCTCATCTTGACCTCCAAGAGGAGCCAGGGGGGCACTGGCGATGCTGATTCTAGGGCGCCGGGCCGGTTCGCTCAAGGACGGGGCTGCAGGTGGTCGGGACGTCTTCGCGGCAGCAGGGCGGAGGCCGCGAATGCTGCCGATTGTCCTATCGGTCCCGACTCGCGGCTGACGCCGTCGCCGCTCGCAGAATATGCTGGCGGACTTCATCGGGCGTGGCGTGCTTCTCACGCCAGAGGTAGAGGTAGTGCCCCAAGTCCGCGTCGGTCGGCTCGCGGCCATGGGCCTCTTTGTACCACCCCCGAATCCGGCCGGGCATCTGCAGCCAGTCGCGGTAGGCGCTCACGTCTTCTGACCCTTGCGGGCGCCTCGCGACCAAGGGCGTGACCGCATCCAGCTGGGCCCTCATCGTCCGGGTGTTGATGCGACCACGGGGCGAGATGGCGCAAATGTCGCAGCGGCCGAGGTTCTCCAGCAGAGCCGCCGCCCTCAGCGCAGCCTCCTCCGATGGAATCCGGTACTTGGCCGTCGACGAGACACCCGTGACCGCAGACACGCCGGTGCCGAGCAGTCCGAAGGCAAGCGTCATCACGATCACGAGACTCGCGACCGACGCACCCTTCCTCGCCATGAGCCGCCTTGGCCTCCCTCGCGCACCCGCTCGGGCAAGCGCCAGCGGGGTAAGCAGCAACGCGAGGGCTGCCACCAGCCATGCCACCAGCAGGCCGCCGTTTGCAGCGGATACTCGCCACGCCTCTCTGCTTTCGAAGGGGAACAGCAGGTTCACCTTCCATCCACTGAAACTCCAGTCGACCATGCCGCCGACTTCTTTGAAGTGGTGCAGGTTGTACGCCAGGGCATTCTGCAGGGAAACGAGCAGCAGCAGCCCGAACACGACCTGGAACAGGCGCAAGCGACCGTGGCGAGCGATCACCTCGACGAGCGGCGTGGCCGCCAACGGCAGTGCAGCAACGATCAGACGCATCGGGGTGCCGCCGGCCGCGTGAAGCGTGTGTCCCGCCGCGGGCGTGAGGAGCGCTGCGAAGGCGACCGCGCTCAACCACGCGACGTCCGGACGCCGTCGTGCGACCCACCAGTAGCCGGGCAGCGCAGCCAGGTACACGGGCGAGTTGGCGAACAGTCCCCATTCGCGGTCCACGAGGTACGCGGCGCTGGCCTGGAGTACCGCCTGCCAGGAGAATGCCGGGCCCGATCCGTCGGCAAGCCACATGGCAGTCGGGAGGATGCTGCCCGTGAGGTGATAGCTGTACAGCAACGAACTGCCGAGCGTCAGCGCGAACCCTCCCAGGAAGCCAAGCACAGCGCGCGGGCTGCGGCGCAACGTCACGATCGCGCTCAACGCGAGGACGCCGGAGAGGACGCTGAACCTGACGTGCAGCCACGGCAGGTAGCCGGCCAACAGACCGTAGAAGTACGGCGCACCAGATGTCCTTTGCTCCGGAAAGAGGAGGTATGCGGCGACGGCCGACAGCAGCACCCCGGCAGCGGTTTCCGGGTAGAACTGGAAGGGGAATGCGGCGACGGGAAGCGTGAGTGTCAAGGCCAGCGTGACGATCCACGCCGGCATGTTCGCCCCGACGCAGCGACGAAGAAACCGGAAGATCACCAGGCTCCAGAGCGCGTACAACCCGAGGAAGAAGCCATTGAGCGCATTCAGTTCGGCCGGCCACTGCGCAGGCGATCCTGGCTCCACACCACCCAGCCGCCTGTCCAGGTAGTACGCTGGGAACATCAGCATCGAGATCCCAGGGTTGTAGATCTGATACACGCCTCCATCCTTGCCCTCGAGGAAGCCACCGATCCGACGCGCACGGTTGAAGCGGCGTGACGGCTCGGCAAAGAAGGCGATGGCATCGGCCGCGAGACTGCGAAGCTCCCCCGGCAACGTCTCGGCAAGGAGCACGAAATTCTGCCAGACGCGGGGCTTGAAATCGGCGGGCAGCTCAGCAATGGGTCGGAGCTGGGAGATCTCGAAGCCGAGCCCCTGGTAGAAGAGCTCGCAGTAGCGGACGTACTTCGGTTCGTCGCCGTGGGTCGTGGCGTCGAAGCGCAAATGGGGCGTGCCGGCCACGACCCACGTCACGGCGATGGCCACCAAGGCGACCTCGGGAGCCCAGCGTCCCGCCCCACGAATGGATGGGAGCCTCTCGATCCACGCCCTCAGCGGGAGGTGCACGCGACGCTGGAACCCCGCCAGCACCCAGAGCAGCACCAGCGCGGTCCACCACCAGCGCAGGTCGACGACCAGATAGAGCCAGACGGAGAGCGGGCCGCCTGAGCCGGTACTCAAGGTGCACAGCGGGAGGGCACTCGCGGCAAAGCAGAACAGCGGCAGCAGGTAGGCTACATCCTCGCGCGAGAGGAGCGGGGGCTGCAGCGTCCGACGTGCCGCCAATCGCCGGGTGGCCACGTGCCCCGCGATGAGCAGGCCCAAGGTCCAGAGCGCGAGCGACGCAAACGTCCCGATGGTCGCCGACACGAAGACGGTCTCGAGGTGCCCCTCGCGCTCGATTGGCACCAGGACGCTCCGCGCCAGCCACACGTGCAGGGCGACAATCAGTGCCCCAAGCGGCAGCACCAGGATCCCGGGTCGCCCCGCCACTCGCAGGCGCGCCAGGGCCTGCGTCAGCGTCGGCATGCGCGGATGATAGGCGGCGCGGGTCGACAGGCGCAAGCGGGCGCTGGCTGCACCCCCGGGGTTGCCGCCCAGGAGGACCGTTCCGAGCCCGCCGCCGGCCGGATTCTCAGCGTCCGCCCGGGACGCGGCCATTTGCACGCGATCCCAGAGGAAATCGGGCTGGGTTTAGCAGGACCCGTGGACCCTCCCTTACTTCTTCCCGCTGCCTCTTGCCTACTGCACGAAGGTCTGACAGATCGCGGCATAGTAACGCGCCGTCCTCCACCCGCGTGAGGCCGTCTGTTCCGTGACCGACTGTCTGCTTGGTAAGAAGCGTAACGCCGGGCGGCCCACCTGCCTCGAGACGCACGCATCGGTTGCCGTAGCCCGCAGGCCCGAGCGCCAGCCCTTGGCTAGGACGCGCCGAAGCGTGGTACCGTAGAGTGTTGCACCCACGGGCGCCGTGGCGGGAGACAGCCTGTCGCCAGGTGTCGGGAAGGGCGCACCGAATTGGGGGAACCGTGACCGACGTGCGATTGCTGGCCCTGTCTCTGACTCTTGCCCTGGGTGCCTCGCTTGGATGTTCCACTCAACCGGCGGCCACGACCGCGGCTGAACTGCAGGCCCCGACGTCGAGTGCCACGGCCTCGAGTGTCCCGGCGACCAAGGGTGTGCGGACGGTCACGGGCACCGTGGTCGAGACCGTCGACGCCAAGAACTACACGTATGTGCACGTGAATACCGGCTCGGAGGACCTCTGGGCCGCGAGCGGGCAATTTCGCGTGGCCGTCGGCGACCGCGTGATGGTCCCCCTCGAGATGCCGATGGAGAACTTCCACAGCGAGGCGCTCAACCGCGACTTCCCGCTGATCTACTTCGCGTCAAGCATCACGAAGGAAGGGCAGACGCCCCCGCCGATGGCTCCCTTTCCCGGGCATCCCCCGATGGGCGGCCAGGCGGCACGGCCCGACGCGCAGGGCGTCACCGAGCCCATCAGCCCCGCGCCTGGCGGCACACGCATCGCCGATGTGTGGGCCAATCGGGCGTCGCTCGCGGGCAAGACCGTGATCGTGCGCGGCAAGGTCGTGAAGTTCAACGGCGGCATCATGGGGCGCAACTGGGTGCACATCCAGGACGGGTCGGGCAAGGCCGATGCCGGCACGCACGACCTCACGATCACGACCGACAGCGTGGTCGCGGTTGGCGATGTGATCACGGCCACCGGCACGCTGGCCGTCGACAAGGACTTTGGCGCCGGCTACACGTACCCGGTCATCGTCGAAGGCGCCTCGATCAAGGCTCAGTAGACGGGCCGTCCAGCGGCCGTCTGCTCCCAGAAGCGGCCCAGCAGGACGCCGGCGACGTGCCGGCGGTAGGCGGCGGTCGAGCGGATGTCGTCGATTGGCGCGATCTCGCTCATGAGGATCGTGCGCGCTTCGTCCACGCTGGCGCCACCCGTGAGCGCTGCTTCGGTCTTCGGGACGCGCACAACGGTCGGGGCCACCGATCCAAGAGCGACGCGGGGGTGTGGGGCTCGGACAGCGGCCATGACGACCTTCGAGATGGCCTGCGCGCCGCGCGTGCCGACCTTGCAGAACCACTGGCGGCCCTCGACCTCGGGGACCTCGATTCCGAGGATCAGTTCGTCGGCTCGCATCACGGTGGTCCGGTAGCCCTTGTAGAACGCCGTGAAAGGCACGCGGCGCGTGCCAGTGGCGCTGCCGAGCACGACGGTCGCCTCGGCAGCGGCGAGGACCGGCAACGTGTCGCCCGCCGGAGAGCCATTGGCGATGTTCCCGCCGAGCGTGCCACGATTCTGGACCTGTCGCCCGCCCACTTCGCGTGCCGCGGAGACGAGCATCGGCAGCCGCCGGCGCACGTCCGCGGATCGAATGAGCGAGCTGTAGGTCGCGAGCGCCCCGATGAACAGCACTGGGCCCCGCGGCTCGATGACACGCAACTCCTCGATCGGCCACAGGTTGAGGAATCGCGTCGCGCGAAGCGCGCCGTCGTTGAGCGCCACGTAGAGATCGGTGCAGCCGGCGAGCGGCACGAGCCCGGCCTCGTCGCGCATGAGGCGCAGAGCGTGGCGTAGCGATCGAGGCTCCACGAGCGACAGGCGTGAGATCGCTGTGCGCATCACCGCCTCTTGCCGCGGGCGCCGCGGCGCCGTGCTGGTCGTAGCGGCACCGCGGCGGCCTCAATGGCCCGGTAGATGCCCGAGTAGCCCGTGCACCGGCACAGGTTGCCCGCAAGGCCCGTCTTGATGTCATCGAGGTTCGGCCGGCGTCCGAGCGCCGCGGCCGCGACGATCATGCCCGGCGTGCAGATCCCGCACTGCGCGCCGCCGTGCTCGACGAAGGCCTCTTGCAGCCGACGGCGACCCCTGAGGCCCTCGATGGTCGTGACCCGCGCGCCCCTGACCTGGGCGAACGGGACGAGGCACGCGTTCACGGCCTCGCCGTCCACGAGTACCGTGCAGGCGCCGCACTCGCCCTCGCCGCAGCCTTCCTTGGTGCCGGTCAGGTGGCAGTCCTCGCGCAGCACGTCGAGCAGGCGCTTCATCGGGTGGGCGCGCACGTCCACCGTTCGACCGTTGAGGGTGAATCGCATCGGCCTCATCCTTTCGACAAGGCGTCGAGCACGCGTTCTGGCGTCGCGGGAACCGCGCGCACGTCCGCGCCGAGCGATCGAAGCGCGTTGACGATGGCCGGGGCGCCGCCGTCCATCGGGAGCTCGCCGACGCCCTTGGCGCCGAACGCACCGTTTCGGTACGGGCGTTCGACGAACACGACGTCGATCTCGGGCGTGTCTGCCGTCGTTGGGATCAAGTAGTTGGTGAGCTGCGCGTTCGCCATGCGTCCGTCGCGCATCACCACCTCTTCGGTGAGGGCATAGCCCACCGCCTGCGCCGTGCCGCCCTCCATCTGTCCCCTGGCCATCACCGGGTGGATGACGCGGCCGATGTCGGCCACCGACGTGATCCGCAGCGGCCGGACAATGCCCGTGTCACGATCCAGTTCGACCTCGGCCACGTCGCACGCCCATGCCCACGTGCCGTACGCATCGCCAACGTACTGCTCCTCGTCCCACGTCAGGCCCGGCGGTGGGGTGTATTCCTTCGTGACCGAGATCGGACCGTGCGCGCGCCAGGATTCCGCGGGTGTCCGGCCGCGCAGGCGGCGCTTGAGATCGCGGGCGGCGAGCTCCAACAAGCGTCCCACGATCATCGTGGTGCGCGACGCTACCGTCGGGCCGCTGTCGGGTGCCAGGCTGGTGTCGGCCGGCGGCATCTCGACGTGCTCGTAAGGAATGCCGAGGGCCGTCGCGACGATCTGCGCCAGTACCGTTCGCGCGCCCTGGCCGATCTCCGTCGCCGTCACGCCGACGCGCACGCCACGGCGCGTCAACTCGAGCGTCGCCTTCGACCGCAGTTTCACCTCGCCCGAGCCGGTGAACCCGGCCCCGTGGAAGAACAGCGCGACGCCGAGCCCGCGGTCGGTGCCCCGGAGCGCACGGCGGCGCTGCCGGAATCGCGTGCGCCGCGCGGCCTCACGCAGGACGCGGAGGGCGCCGCCGTTGGCCTCGATGCGCTGGCCCGTGGCCATCGTGTCGCCCGGCCGCAACGCATTCCGTTCGCGCACCTGGATCGGGTCGAGCCCGAGCTGCTCACCGATGCGATCCATGTGTACTTCGGCCGCGAACTGGGTCTGTGGGGCGCCGAATCCCCGGAACGCCCCGTTCGGCGGGGTGTTGGTCTTGACCACCCGCCCGTGCACGCGGACGTGATCGCATCGATACGGGCCCGTGGCGTGAAGGAGACCGCGGGAGAGCACGACGGGGCTGAGGGTGACGTACGCGCCGCCGTCGAGCAGCACCTCGATGTCGATGGCCGTGAGATGCCCGTCGCGCGTCACGCCAGTGCGGTGACGCACGATCGCGGGGTGACGCTTGGTCGTGGCAAGCATGTCCTCGGCGCGGTCGTAAACCATCTTCACGGGCCGGCCTGACTTCAGCGCCAGCAGCGCCGCGTGTCCTGCCAACACCGACGGATAGTCCTCCTTGCCTCCGAAACCGCCGCCGGTTTCAGTCTGGATCACCCGGACCTTGCGCTCGGGCAGCGAGAGCAACTCGCAGAGCGCCCGGTGCACGTAGTACGGGCACTGCAGGGACCCATGCACGGTGATGCCGCCATCGCCCGGCACCGCCAGCACGCCGTTGGTCTCGATGTACAGGTGTTCCTGGTGGCCCGTCCGGTACTCGCCTTCGACGACGAGATCGGCCTCGGCGAACCCCCGGCCGAGATCCCCCTTCGCGATGGTGATCTCCTTGAACGTCGTCGGCGACAGCTCGGGCTCGACGACGGGCGCCGCCGGGCGGTAGTCGATGGAGACGCGCACGTCGAGCAGGCGTTCCTTGTCGGCGTGCGCGAGGAGCAGGATGGCCTCGCCCACGTGCTCGACCCGTCCGTCGGCCAGGCTCGGCTGATCGGCCTCAATCAGCGAGACCACGTTCTTGCCGGGAATGTCGCGGGCCGAGACGATGGTGAAGCCGGTGGTATCGAAGTCGAGGTGGACCGACGCGATCTCGCCACGAGAGATGGTCGACCGAATCGTCGTGCCGTAAAGCAACCCCGGGAGGACCAGGTCGTCGATGTACCGCGCGGCGCCGGTAACCTTGTCGAGTCCGTCCTTGCGGCGGACCGGGTGGCCGACGACGGCAGTGGCCCGAGTCGCGTGTGCCTTGCGCGCGCCCTTCATGCGATCGTCTCGCGGCTGAAGAGGGGAGGCATGGGTGACCTGCCGGGGATTATATAGGCACGTGCGGGCGAATTGCGCCGGCCAGGAAGCGGCTCCTATACTGAACCATCGAACCGGGCGAGTCCCATGGACCTCGAGTTCACGCTCAACGGCGTCGGACGCCACGTCGTGGCCCGGGACGACGAGTCACTGCTCGAGGTGCTGCGCGAGCGCTGTGGCGTGACCTCGGTGAAGGACGGTTGCGCTCCGCAGGGGCAGTGCGGGTGCTGCCTGGCCCTCATCGATGGCCACGCCAAGGTCACCTGCGCGATGCCCGCGGCGCGGGCGCGGGGCGCAGACATCCTGACGCTCGAGGGCGTCTCCGAGGAGGAGCGCGCCTTGACGGCCCGCGCGTTTGCCGTCGCGGCGGGCGTGCAGTGCGGGTTCTGCATTCCGGGCTTCGCGCTGCGCGCGAAGTGGCTGCTCGATCGAGAGCCGAGGCCGACGCGCGCGCGCATTGCCCGCGCGATCGACGTCCACCTGTGCCGCTGCACCGGCTACCAGCGAATCATCGACGCCATCGAGTTGCTCGCCGGTGCCCGAAGGGGTGAGCCGCTGCCCGAGCCGGTTCGGGAGGGCGGGGTGGGCGCGCCGCTCGTGCGCTACCACGGCGAGGCGCTCACGCTGGGGCTGCACCAGTACGTCGCTGACCTGGACCGTCCTGGCATGCTGCACGGGGCGGTTGTCCTCTCGAAGCACGCGCGTGCGCGCGTGCGCCGCATCGACATCAGCCGGGCGGTACGCCATCCGGGTGTCGTGCGTGTCGTGACGGCCGCCGACGTGCCAGGCCAGCGCTGGTATGGCCTGTTGCACGACGACTGGCCGGGATTCGTCGCCGAGGGCGAGGACGTGCGGTGCGTGGGCGACGTGCTCGCGGCGGTCGCCGCCGTCGATGCGTGGACCGCACGGCACGCCGCGACGCTCGTCGAGGTGGACTACGACGTTCTCGCGCCGGTGGTGGAACCCCTGGCGGCGCTGGAGCCAGGCGCGCCCCAGGTGAACCCGAAGCACCCGAACCTGCTCTCGCGATCGGTGATTCGTCGCGGTGACGCGGAGGCCGCGCTCGGTGGCAGCGCGCACGTCGTGAGCGGCACGTGGCAGACCCAGCGCATCGAGCACCTCTATCTCGAGCCGGAGTGCGCCGTGGCTGAGCCGCTGCCCGACGGGCGGCTGCACCTCTGGACGCAGGGCCAGGGCATCTTCGACGACCGTCGGCAGGTGGCCGCCTTCCTCGGGCTGCCCGAGGACCAGGTGTTCGTCGAGTTGGTGCCCAACGGCGGCGCGTTCGGCGGCAAGGAAGACATGTCGGTGCAGGCGCAGACGGCGCTGCTGGCCCTGGCGACCGGGCGGCCCGTGAAGCTGGCGCTGACCCGCGAGGAATCGATCCGCCTGCACCCCAAGCGTCACCCGATCACCTTGCGCTACACCGCAGGATGCGATGCCGAGGGGCGCCTGACGGCGGTGAAGGCGCGGATGGTCGGCGACTCGGGTGCCTACGCGTCGGTCGGCGGCAAGGTGCTCGAGCGCGCCGCCGGGCACGCGTGCGGGCCCTATCGGGTGCCGCACGTCGACGTCGAGGCCTTGGCCGTCTACACGAACAACCCGCCCTGCGGCGCCATGCGGGGGTTCGGCGCCAACCAGGCGCACTTCGCCATCGAAGGCTGCCTCGACCTGCTTGCAGCCAAGGTCGGCATCGACGGCTGGGAGATGCGCTGGCGCAACGCCCTCGACGTGGGCGACATGTACTCGACCG
This sequence comes from Acidobacteriota bacterium, assembly GCA_017860085.1. GTDB lineage: Bacteria > Acidobacteriota > Vicinamibacteria > Vicinamibacterales > JAFNAJ01 > JAFNAJ01. The sequence goes on from JAFNAJ010000048.1 coordinate 10,772, forward strand.
GCCAGGTGCTCGACAAGTCGGTCGGGATCAGGAAGACCCTGCTGGCCGTGAAGGACGCGTACTATCGCGCCCGTGCCGCCGGCCACGCTGTAGGTCTCGCCTGCGGGCTGAAGAACAGTGGGCTCGGGAACGGCGTGCAGGAGTGGGGGAAGGTTCGCCTGGTGGTGGAGGCCGACGGGACGATTGCCCTCTACAACGGCTACACCGAGATGGGGCAGGGATTGCTGACGGTGCTCGTGCAGTTTGCTGCCACGGTCACCGGTCTGTCGGCCACGATCTTCCGCCCGAAGGTTGACTCGACGTACGCGCTCGCCTGCGGTCAGACCACAGGGTCGCGCGCCACGTTCTTCGGCGGCAAGGGTGTGGTGAGCGCCGCCCGGAAGCTCAAGGATGACCTCGACCGAGGGCGCTCGATCGCCGACCTTGTCGGCCGCGTCTACGCGGGCGACGTGTACATCGACGACACGACACCGCTCGGCGCGCCGGGCCCGCGCGTGAAGACGCACACGACCTTCGGCTACGCGACGCAGGTGTGCATCCTCGACAACGAGGGCCGCGTGGCGAACTTCATCGCGGC
>JAFNAJ010000403.1 GCA_017860085.1 Acidobacteriota bacterium
AGCAGGCGGTCGGCGAGCTCCATGCGCGTCGAGTGTTTGTAGGCGACGAGCTCGTCGAACGTCACGCTCGCATCCTCGTCCAGCATGCGTGCCGAGCGCTGCGCGCGGAAGCTCATGGCCCGTGGCGCCATGTAGTCGGGGTACTTCGCCGGGTCGAGCGCCATCGGAAACGTCGTGGTCCACGGAGGATCGTTGGCATTCTGCAGCCACCCGCTGGGCGGGTTCACGACTCGCGGCAGCTGGTCGTACGGATGGGTCTCGCGCCACAACGTCGAAGACACGCTTCCGGGCACGATACCAGTCCACCGGTAGTCGCCTGAAGGACGCATCGGCGTGCGTCCACCGAACAGGTGCAGGATATTCCCCGCACGGTCGGCGTACATCGTCGTGAACATCGGCATCTGGAGGCGACGCTCGACGGCCTCGAACGCGTCGAGCGAGGTGGCGCGGAGCATGTCGAGGTACTGCTGACCGAGGTTCGGCTGATCCAGGCCGACCACGCGCAGCGCGAGTGCCTTGCCGGCCTTCTCGCTCACCACCGGTCCGTGCGCCGAGCGCTTCACGTGCAGCGTGTCGTCCCGCACGGATCCGTCTGGCTGCCGCACCTTGATGAGCTCACGCGACTCGTCGAAACGCCGCACCGCGCCGTCAAACACGTATCCACCGTCGGCGAGGGTCAGTTCGTAGAGATCTGCGCCGTCGTGGGTGTTGACCGTGTGCGTCCAGCCGAGCGATTCGTTGAACGCGATGCCGAGCAGAGGCTGTCCCACGAGCGCGGCGCCCGTCGCGTCGATTCCGGGCGCCACCAGCTGCGCCTCGAACCACGTGAACACGTCAGACCACGGCAGGTGCGGGTTGGCGACCAGGAGCGCGTGCCCCGACGCCGAGCGCTGCGGTGACACCGCCCACGCGTTCGACCCTGCGTCACGCCAAGGCCGCGCGAGCGCCTCGACGTTGTCCTGGCCGACCACGAACTGGAAGTGGAGGACCCGCTGAATGTGACCGAGCACGTCGGGGCCGGTGACCGGCAGCGCCACGGTTGCGGCCGGGTCGAGGCGGTCGCCGTGTGCACGGGCGTAAGCGTTTGCGCCCGCGACGAAGGCGTCGAGCGCCCGCCGGAACTCCGGTGTCTGCGCCTCGTACCACGCCTGCGCCCGCGCGGGAATGCCCATCAGCCGGACCCAACGGTCGGACTCCAGTTGCTCAGGGCCCCAGTACTCTGCGGCACGACCGCGCGCCTGACCATACAGGGTGAGGACCAGGTCGCCGTGCGCCTGCATCTGTGCCCAGCCAAAGCCGTAGAACAGACCCTCGAGATCAGCAGCGAAGACGTGCGGCACGCCATAGGTGTCCCACAGGATCTCGGCTGAGCTACCCCCGGCCGCGGGCGTCGGCGGGAGAGGCGCGTTGTGAGGGGTGTCGGCGCGAACGACGAGAACTGTCGCGAGCGCGACCGCCGAGGCAGCCGCCGCGAAAGAGCGCAGTGAGGACATGCGCGTCAGTCTATGCGCGCCGGCGCTCTGCGCTCAACTGGCTTGCTCGACGACGAGCTTGCGGGCGTACGGAATGAGTCCGCCCGCGTCGACGATGGCCTGCCTGGCCTTCGGGAGCGGCTGGGAGGCAAACCGCTTCCCGCTCGTGACGTTCGTCACCGAGTCCGCGCCAATCTCCAGTTCGTCGCCTTCGCTGGCCTCGATCTCCGGGCAGATCACGGTCCGCAGGCCGAGATTGATGGCGTTCTGCAGGAAGATCCGCGCGAATCCGGGCGCCACGACGATGAGGTCGTGGCCTTTCAGCGTCGACGCGGCCTGCTCGCGCGAGGATCCGCAACCGAAGTTCTGGCCGGCCACGATGACGCTGCCTGGAGGCACCGCTTTGTTCCTCAGCCTCGCATTGAACTCGGTCATGTCGGCGAAGCAGAACTGCGGCGTCTCGCTTGGCAGCACCGTGGCCATGAAGCGGCCCGGGTAGATGTGATCGGTTGAGATGTCGTTTCCAAGTTTCAGGACCACGGTCCCCATGGTTGGCTCCAATCAGTCTCTCAGTCAATCAGCCTGTCTGTCCCTAGCCCCTCGGATCGGTGATCACTCCCGTGAGCGCGCTCGCGGCGGCCACAGCGGGGGAGCACAGGTAGACCTCGGAATTCGGGTTTCCCATCCGTCCCTTGAAGTTGCGGTTGGTGGTCGACAGGGCGACCTCGCCATCGCCGAGCGCGCCCTGGTGCACGCCGAGGCAGCACCCGCAGCCCGGGTTCATCACCACGGCGCCCGCGTCGATCAACTCCGAAAGGTAGCCCAGACGCATGGCTTCCTTGTAGATCCGCCACGAGGCGGGGAAGACCAGCATCCGCACGTGTTTCGCGAGGCGCTTGCCCTTGACGATGCCCGCCGCGACCTCGAGGTCGTCGAGGCGCCCGTTGGTGCACGATCCGATCACGATCTGGTCCACCTTGCGGCCGGCCACGTCGACCACCGGCTTCACGTGGTCCACGGTGTGGGGGCAGGCCAGCTGCGGCGCGAGATCGGCGGCGTTGATCTCGATCGTCTCGGAGTACGACGCGCCCGCGTCCGGACCGGTGAGATCGACCTCGTCCGATACCCCAGCCTCTTCGCGCAGGTAGCGCACCGTCTCGGCGTCGGGCGGCACGATGCCCGACGTGGCGCCCGCCTCGACCGACATGTTGCAGAGCGTGAGACGGCCAGACGTGCTCATGCGCTCGATCGTGTCGCCGTGGAACTCGATGACCTTGAAATTGGCGCCTTCAGCGGAGATCCGTCCGATGAGGTGCAGGATGAGGTCCTTCGGCAGGACGGTGGCGGGTAGGGTGCCGTCGACGACCACCTTGATGGTGTCGGGCACCTCGACGTTGAGCACCCGGCCCAGCGCCCACACGGCGGCCATCTCGGTGGCGCCCACGCCGAACGCGAACGCGCCCAGCGCGCCGTGACTGGTCGTGTGGCTGTCGGTGCCGACCACCACGCGCCCCGGCAGCACGTAGCCGCTCTCGGGCAGGATCTGGTGGCAGATGCCGCCCTCGTCTCCCCTGAGGTCGTGGAACCTGCCAATGCCGTGCTTGGCGACGAAGTCGCGGATCTTCTTCTGGTTCGTCGCGGTCTTCGAGCTCTCCGCCGGCACCCGGTGGTCGAAGATGATCGCGATGCGATCCGGGTCCCACAGGTGCGGCTCGAGACCGGTGCCTTTGTAAATCTCGTGGAACTGGTTGATGACGAGCGCCGCGTTCTCGTGCGACATCGCAAGGTCGACCCGCGGCTCGACGACGTCGCCGATGGCGACCGACGAGCGGCCTGCCGCCCTGGCGAGGATTTTCTGAACGATGGTCATACCCATGCTGTGCCTCCCGACACTCACGTCCATCGACCGCT
>JAFNAJ010000404.1 GCA_017860085.1 Acidobacteriota bacterium
ACCAGTCCTCCGCGCATTCCGCGAACGCACGGGACATGCCGTGCACGATACGCGCGAGACGAACCCGGGCGAGGTGTGGGAGGAGAACGAGTTCTGGATCGATCTCACCTGGCGCATCGACCCCGACGGCGCCCTGGGCATCCGGCAGTACGTCGAGTCGCGCGCGAAGCCCGGCGAGAAACTTGGCGTGGACGAGTACTACGCGTGGGCCTTCGAGCACTCGGTGCCCGGGCTTCCCGAGCGCGCCGCCGCCGAAGGCCTCACGCCGCTCCAGTTCATGCGCCGATACGGCGCCTTCGAGGTGGCGCGCGACGTCGGGCCCATCCACGAGCAGGAGGTCCCGCGCGCCGAGCTCGACGACGTGGCCGTCGACCGCTACGGCCGAGCCTACACGCGTGCGCCCAAGCCGCCGGCCCCGAACGTCGTCCCGGTCCCAACGCCCGACCCCGACGCCGATGGGCGCCGAGCCGTCGGCGTGAACATCGATGGCGTGGTGCGACGCGGCTTTGCCACCCCGAGCGGACGGCTCGAGTTCTACTCGCGCACAATCCGCGACTGGGGCTGGCCGGAGCTGGTCCTGCCCACCTACATCAAGAGCCACATCCACCCCGACCACCTCGGTCCCGGGCAGATCCCGCTCATCTCCACGTTCAGGCTGCCGGTCCAGATTCACACCCGCAGCGCCAACGCGAAGTGGCTCGACGAGATCGCGCACACCAACCCGCTGTGGCTCCACACGACGGACGCTCAGCGGCTGGGCGTCGGCACGGGCGACCTCGTGCGTGTCGAAACCACCATCGGCCACTTCGTCGTCAAGGCCTGGGTCACCGAAGGAATCCGGCCCGGCGTGGTCGCCTGCAGTCATCACATGGGCCGCTGGAAGCTGCACGACCACGGGCAGCGCCAGCTGATGGCCACCGTCGCGCTCGACCGGCACGACGCGCGGTGGTCGCTCGCACGCGCGAGCGGCGTGCGGCCGTATGCGTCGAACGATGCCGACACGCGCCGCATCTGGTGGACCGACGTGGGCGTCCACCAGAACCTGACGTTCCCCGTGCACCCCGATCCGATCTCGGGCCAGCACTGCTGGCACCAGGCCGTCCGCGTGCGCAAGGCCGAACCCGGCGACGCGCACGGCGACGTGGTCGTCGACACGGCCAAGGCGCACGAGGAGTACAAGGCGTGGCTGGCGAGGACCCGATCGGCACCGGCCGTGTCGCCTGACGGCACGCGACGGCCGTACTGGCTCCTCCGGCCGCTGAAGCCCGGCCGCGACATCTACCGGCTGCCCCAGCAGCCCGAGCCCGCGGGAGCTCGCTGACGTGGAGCTGCTGCGCGCGCTGGGCGTGATGGCGGAGCCTCCGGGCCCTGAGACCGTCCGCCTGACGACCCTCCTCGGCCTGCCTGGCAGGGCCCGTGAGGCCGACTACACCGATCTCTTCCTCTTTCAGCTCTACCCCTACGCGTCGGTGTACACCAGCGCCGAGGGGCAGATCGGCGGCGAGGCGCGCGACCGCGTCGCGGGATTCTGGCGCGCGCTCAACCTCGAGATTCCGGCGGAGCCGGATCACCTGTCAGCCCTGCTCGGCCTGTATGCGGCGGTTGCCGACCGCGAGAGGCACGAGCGTGACGACCCGCGCCGGCGGGCCCTGCACACGGCCCGCCACGCCCTCTTCTGGGAGCACCTGGTGAGCTGGCTCCCCGTGTACCTCTCGCGCGTCGAGCAGCTCGGCTCGACGATCTACGCGGCCTGGGCTACACTGCTCGACGCGACCCTGAGAGACGAGGCGCGGACGATCGGCGAGCCGGCGGCGTTGCCCCGCCACCTGCAGGAGGCACCTTCACTTCCGGAACCCGATGCGGGCCCCGACGAGTGGATGGACGCCCTGCTGGCCCCGGCGCGGTCGGGCATCATCCTGGCGCGAGCCGATCTGGCACGATGCGCGCGCGACCTCGGGCTGGGGCTTCGCGCCGGCGAGCGGCGGTTCGCGCTGCGAGCCCTGTTCGAGCAGAACGCCACGGCGACGGTCGGGTGGCTCGCGACCGAGGCCCGCACGCGTGCGGCCGCCCTGAGGGCTCGACCGGCCCCCGACGCGGCCATCGCCACCTGGTGGGCAGACCGTGCCTCGGCCACCGCCGACGCGCTCGACACGTTACGTTCGAAGGAGACCGTTGATGCCTAGGACAGAAGATGTCGCCCTCACCGAGGAGATGGTGCGGAAGATCGTTCGCGAAGAGATCGTCAGCGCATTCCGGAAGGACCCGGCGGCGAAGCGCGCCTGCCTCATCGCCTCGAAAGGCACGCTCGACTGGGCCTATCCGCCGCTCATCCTCGCCACGGCCGCGGCGGCAGCCGGGCTCGAGACGGCGATCTTCTTCACCTTCTACGGCCTGAACATCATTCACAAGGACTTCGAGAGGCGACTGATGGTCTCGCCCGTGGCGAACCCGGCCATGCCGATGCCCGTGCCGATGCCGGATCTCATCACCGCCATGCCGGGCATGCAGACCATGGCCACGTCGATGATGAAATCGATGTTCAGGAAGAAGGGCGTGGCCACGATTCGCGAGCTCCTCGACGTGGCCCGCGAGTCGCAGGTCCGCCTCATTGCCTGCCAGATGACGATGGACGTGTTCGGGTATGCGCAGAGCGACTTCATCGACGGCGTGGAGTTCGGCGGCGCGGCGGCGTTCTTGTCGGACGCGCGAAAATCGCACGTGACGTTGTTTGTGTAGACGAGTGTCGTTCCAGGGTCGTCGCGTGCACAGACGGCAGCGCAGGCCTTCAGGCCTGCGGAACACGGATCCGGCGCGGCGGACCCTCAGGTGCGCCGTGCACAGACGGTAGCGCAGGCCTTCAGGCCTGAGGAACACGGATCCGGCGCGGCGGACCCTCAGGTGCGCCGTGCACAGACGGTAGCGCAGGCCTTCAGGCCTGCGTGACAGCGGCAGGATCACTCATGACCGACATCAAGGAAACCAAACTGCTCGACGCGCGTGGGCTGCTCTGTCCCATGCCCATCGTCAAGGCCGGCAAGGAGATGAAGACCCTGGCCGCCGGCGACATCCTCAAGGTGATGGCCACCGATCGGGGCGCGATTGCCGACTTCCCCGCCTGGTCCGACGACACCGGCAACGAGTTGCTCGAGTGGAAGGACCAGGGCGATGGCACGCTGGTCTTCTACATCAAGAAGGGCGAGGACTGACCGATGATCTTCAAGCAGTACCGCTTCGAGCCGCTCGCGCAGGCGTCGTACCTGCTTGGTTGCGCCCGCGCCAAGGAAGGCGTCATCGTCGACCCCAGCGACGACCTGGGCGCCGAGTCGTACGTGCTCGACGCTGCCGACCTGGGCCTGTCGATCGTCGGCGTGTTCGAGACG
>JAFNAJ010000405.1 GCA_017860085.1 Acidobacteriota bacterium
GTGTCCTGCGCCCCGGTGAGGCGCAGGTCGATCAGCTTCATCTCGAGGTCGGTGAACTTGTTCGTCAGTTCGTCCGCCGCCTTCCGGATCTCCGGGTCCTTGACGATGCGCGCGGTCGATTCGAGCTGGCTGCGCACGAGCTCCAACCTGTTGACGAGGTCGACCGCGGTGTTCAGGTCGCGCCGCAGCTCGACGAGCATGGCCGTTTGCGCCCCGATGTCGGTCTCGCTGCCAGCGCTGTGCGGGTCCTTTCGCACGGTGAGCGACTGCGTGAACTCGCGTCCGCCAACCGAGAGCTTCACGGAGTAGGTGCCAGGCGGCTGCAGGATCGCGATCGTCGCCCCTCCGCCCGCGGGCGAACGCCACCCTTCCGCGTTCAGCCGCACGTGAGGCGCAGGCAACAGCGGGCTCGTCCGCATCCGGATCGGATCGCTCGGCTCGCCTCGCAGGTCCCACGTGACCCGATTCACCCCTGCAAGACCCGAACCCGTCAGCGTCCGCACCACCGCCCCCTTCGCATCGAGAATCGTGACCTTCACGGGCGCCGATGCCGCGCTCTTCAGGAAGTAGTTGATCGACGCCCCGTACGGAGGGTTCTCTCCGACCGTCGGATCGTCGTAGGTGGCCGACGGCGCCGTGATGAATCGGAACCGGTACGCCGGCCGCGGCGGAAACAAATGCGCCTCAGACGCCAGCACCTGCGGCGTCATCTGCTGCAGTGGCGTGATGTCGTCGAGGATCCAGAACCCGCGCCCGTAAGTCGAGATCACGAGATCGTTGAAGTGCTCCTGCACGGTAATCCACGAGACGGGCGCGTGCGGCAGGTTCAGCTGCAGCGGCTGCCAGTTCTCTCCGGCGTCGAACGACACGTAGAGCGCGTTCTCCGCGCCCGCGTACAGGAGGCCCCGCCGCACGGGATCCTCCGCGACAGCGCGCACGTAGCTGAGCATGCTCTTCGGGATGCCGTTCGTGATGGCCCGCCACGTTTGCCCGAAATCAGTCGTCCTGTAGATGAACGGGTCGCGGTTGTTCACCTGGTGGAAATCGACCGCGACATACGCCGTGCCGGCGTCGTAGCGAGACGCGACGATGCTGCGGAACGAGCCCCAGGGGAGAAGGCCCGGGAGGTTCCTGGTGACATTCGTCCAGGTCTTTCCCCCGTCGCGGGTCATGTGCAGCAGGCCGTCGTTCGTGCCTGCCCAGATGAGCCCGGGGGCCTTCGGCGATTCGGCCAGGCCGTACACCACGCCGGCGTACTCGACGCCGATGTTGTCGCCGGTCAGGCCCCCTGAGCTCCCCATGCGGCTGCGGTCGTTCAGCGTGAGGTCTGGGCTGATGATCTCCCACGTCTGCCCACCATTGGTGGTGCGGTGGACGTGCTGACTCGCGGTGTACACGGTGTTGTGATCGTGGGGTGAGATGAGCAGCGGCGCATCCCAGATGAACCGGTACTTGACGCGCTCGGCCGGGCCGTTCGACTGGTCGGGCCACACCTCGACGTTGCGGAACTGCCGTCGGCTCTCCTCGAAGCGGACCACGATGCCACCAACCATGCCGGAGCCGGAAGCGCTGGACCAGACGATGTTCGAGTCGGTGGGGTCCGGCGTGGCGAAGCCGCTCTCGCCGCCGCCGACCGAGTGCCACATGCCACGTGGAATCGTGCCGTTGGCGAGCCGGCTGTTGGAGGGGCCGCGGTACGTCGGCTCGTCCTGTTTGTTACCGAGCACGTTGTAGGGGATCTCGTTGTCGACGGTGACGTGGTACATCTGCGCGTTCGTCAGGCGCTGGCGGAACCACGTGCGGCCACGATTGATCGAGATTGAGAGGCCCTGGTCGTGGGCCACGATCATCCGGTTGGCGTTGGTCGGGTCGATCCAGATGTCGTGATGATCGCCGCCCGGTGCCTCGCGGCGTGGCACGACGGCGAGCGTCTCGCCGCCGTCGATGGTTCGCGCGAACGACGCGGTGAGGAAGTACGCCTCGTTTTCGTTGTCCGGGGCCACAGCCATGCGCGAGTAGTAGTGCGGCCGGCCCATCGCGTAGTGGTCGTAGCTCACCACTTTCCACGTCTCGCCGCCATCGTCGCTCCGGAAGACCTGGCCTGCGTCGGTGTCCTTCCCGTTCCATGGCGCGCCGTCGCCCGTTTCGATGAGTGCATAGACCCGGTTCGGGTTCGAGTGCGAGATTGCCACGGCCACCTTGCCGACCGGCCGCGTGGGCAGGCCGGAGCCCGCGAGCCTCTTCCAGGTGACGCCGCCGTCGCGCGACGTGTACAGGCCGCTCCCCGGGCCCCCGCTCGTGCGTCCCCACGTGTGGATCTCGAGCTGCCACATGCCCGCGAAGAGGATGCGCGGGTTGTGCGGGTCCATCGCGATGTCGGAGCAGCCCGTGTTCTCGTCGACGAAGAGCGTCTTCGCCCAGGTCTTGCCGCCGTCCGTCGTGCGGAAGACACCGCGGTCGGGCTGGGGACCGTACGCGTGCCCCAGGGCGCAGGCGAGGACGATGTCGGGGTTCTTTGGGTCGATGACGAGGCGTGGAATGCGGCCGGTCTGGTCGAGCCCCATGAGCGTCCACGTCTTGCCCGCGTCGGTCGACTTGTAGATGCCCTGGCCGAGCGAGATGTGGCTGCGAATCTTGCCTTCGCCCGTGCCCGCCCAGACGATGCTCGGGTCGGAGACCGAGACGGCGAGAGCCCCAATCGACTGGACCGGCTGGTCGTCGAACATCGGCTGCCAGTTCACGCCCCCGTCGGTCGTCTTGTAGATGCCGCCGGAGGCGGCGCCGACGTAGTACGTGGAGGGATCGCCAGGGATACCGGCCGCTGCGGAGAAGCGGTTGCCTTCGGGGCCGATGTAACGCCAGCTCAGCTGGCTGTAGGTGTCGGGCGATGGGCGCTCGACGTGTTGGGCGGAGCCGACGAGAACGAGCGTGACGGCGCAGAGGATGGTGAAGGCGATCGTGCGGCGTGGATGCATGGCGACACTCTACACCTGAGTGCAGCCTCCGCGCCCACCCTGCTCAGTGTCCTCTTCTGCGCACAGCCGAAAAAGGTGAGTGTCACCTTTTTCACGCGGGGGCGCTCCGCGCCTGGCGCGAGCGGGCAGAGCGGGCTGCCGCCTGGCGCCGGGCCGTCGCGCGCCGCCGGGCGGGGGGTCTCAGCTCGTCGAACGCCTCGCCTGCGTACACCGCCAGCCGCTGCATGTGCGGCAGCGTGTCGCGACAGCCTGTGAACCCGAAGTTGAGGCGGCCGGCATAGCTCAGGCAGGTGATGTTCAGCGCCTGCCCGTGCGACAGCAGCGACAGCGGGTACATCGCCTCCATCCTCGCGCCGTTGAGATACAGCGGCCGGTCAGGACCCGGGACGTTGGAGATGGTG
>JAFNAJ010000406.1 GCA_017860085.1 Acidobacteriota bacterium
CTCATCATGCGCCACGCCGCGACCGGCGAGTCGATGCCGCCCGACAACAGGCTCACCACGCGACCGCTGACGCCAGTGGGCAGTCCGCCCGGGCCACGGTCTCTGGCGACGTAGCAGAAGGCCGCGCCAGGCACCACCTCGACGTGGACCACCGTCGCGGGCGCGTCGAGGTCCACAGGCCACCCGCGCACATCCTGGATGCGACTGCCGACCAGGCGCTCGAGCTCGGGCGAGGGAATCGGGAACCGCTTGTCGGCGCGCGCTGCCGCGACCCTGAACGTGGTGGGTGCCAGCCCCTCGGTATGACGGATGGCGGCCTCCTCGATCGCGGCAACATCGGCGGGCACGCGCTCGGCGAGCGCGAAATTGGCAATCCCGAACAGGCGCGATGCCCGTCGGCGAATGGTCTCGAGGTCGGCGCCATCGGCCAGGACGATCTCGATCCGTCCCATGAGTGCCCGCACCTCGGTCACGCCGAGACCTCGCGTGGCCTCGCGGAGATTGCGCAGCAGGCGATCGACGAACCAGGGTCGGTTTCGTCCCTTGAGCGCCAGTTCCTGGTAGTGGACGAGGATGGCGTTGAACATCAAACAGTCCCCGGGGTCAGATCTTGATTTTATGCACTCCTCTGAGGAGGCCCGAGCCGAGTCTCAGATGTCGGGTCGGATGCATAGAATCAAGATCTGACCCCGCGAAGGGCAGCGTCGGCAGCCCACTCGCCGGAGAGGACCGCGCTCTCGATCGTCGCAGGCAAGCCGGTGTCGACCCAGTCGCCGGCCAGCAGCAGCCCGCCAACCCTCGTCGCTGTGGATGGCCGCGCCGGTTGGCCGGGAGCAATCGAAAACGTGGCACGCGGCTCTCGGACGACGAGCGCATGGTCGAGCCGCGCCTGTCGAGCCACGGGCAGAGCTTCCCTGACCTCGTCCAGGGCGAGGGCAATCAGGTCGTCGTTCGACCGTCGCAGCACCGCCTCCGCCCCGCTCGATACGAGCGAGAGGTGCGATGCGGCTCGACCGAAGGCCCAGCGCTTGTCGAACACCCATTGCATGACGCGTCCCGGCAGGCCCACGAATGGCACGTCGAGAACCGCACGGTCGAACCACAGGTTCACGGTGACAATGGGCGATGGGCTCGTCGTGCGCGCGCAGGCCAGCACGTCGCCGATGAGATCGGTGTCCCCTTCGAACACACCGCCAAGGTCGTGCCACGGAACTGCTGCGATGACCACCCGTGCCGGCAGCGTCTCGCCCCGGATGACGACCTCGGTGACGCGTCCGTCCGCGAGGTGAATCCGCGCGAGCGCATTGGTGCGCACCTCGCCACCGCGCGACTCTACGAAGCGGCGGGCCGGCTCGGCGAGCGCCTCGTCGAGGGGGCGCGTGGGCAGGGCGATGGCGGCATCGCGCGGGTCGGTGCCGAAGACTGCGCCAAGCACGCGCACGAACGGCTCGGCGGCGGCATGCCCGATCGGTTGGTTGAGCGCGGCCAGAGCCAGGGGCTCCCACAGCATCTCGCCAAGACGTCCCCCCTGGCCATGCCGGCTCAACCAGGCCTCCACGGTCTCGCCCTGCGTCAGCGGGTCCTTCGACCCACGGGCCATGGCGCGACGCGCGTACCAGATCGCGGGCGCGACCCGCAGCACCCGCAGGCGGTCGGTGGCCGAAAGGGCCGCCCAGCGCATCACCCCGGCGAGCAGGTGCAGGGGCGACGGGAGCGCGGGGCAGCACAGCGTTGTCAGCCGGCCTTCGCGGTCGATGGTCGGCACCTCGAGGCTCGCCTGCATTCTCACGGCCGTGTCCGCCCCGATCGTTCGCAGGTAACGGAACGTCGCGTGATAGCAGCCGAGCAGCACGTGCTGCCCGTTGTCGACGAGTTCGCCGGTGGTGGGATCACGGAACGCGCTGGCTCGACCGCCCAGGCGGCCGCGGGCCTCGAGGACCAGCACGCGGATGTCGCGCCGCGCAAGGCCCACCGCTGCACTGAGGCCAGCCAGCCCGCCGCCGACGACGATGACGTCAGGCGCAGGCATCGTCAGAGGCCCGCGACGACCCGTGCCCACGTCGTGGCGGCGATCACGGCACGGTGCGGGCGCGGCACCCGCACCACCCGCAAGACGGCGACGACGGGTGGTGTGAGCGCGCCGCTGGCAATGTCCGACTCTTTGCACGCGAAGCGATCCAGATCTTCTTCGGGCAGGTACAGGCGTCCTCGCGCGTAGTCGGCGCCCACGTCACGGAGGATGTTCGTGAGCTGCAACGCCAGGCCGAGGTCGACCGCGTAGTCGCGAGCCTGCGGGTTCCGGTAGCCGAAGATCTCGAGGCAGATGAGGCCAACGCACGACGCCACGCGGTAGCAGTACTCGCGCAGGTCGTCGAATGTCGCGTACCGCCTCTCTCCGACATCCATCTCGACCCCGTCGATGAGCTGCTCGAAGGGCTCCCTGGGCAGCGAGAACTGGCGAATCCACGGCTGAAGCGCGGTTCCCTGTCGCGACACCGGGGCGGCATCCCCGAACGCGCGCGCGAGATCGTCCCGCCAGAACCCCACCGCCTCGGCCACACGTGAGGCTGGCGCTCCCGCCGGCACCTCGTCGACGGCATCGTCGACGGCGCGGCAGAAGTCCCAGACGGCGACGATGGCGCGGCGCTTGGCCGGGGGCAAGGCGAGGAACGAGTAGTAGAAGTTGGTGTCGCGGGCCATGGGGCCACGGGGGCCCCAAAAGTATAATCGTCGGGTGAAGATCTACACGCGCTCGGGAGATGGTGGAGACACCGCGCTCTTTGACGGCACCCGCGTCTCGAAGTCGGACGCGCGCGTCGATGCCTACGGCGAGGTGGACGAGGTGAGCGCCGCGCTCGGGCTCGCCCGGGCCATCGGCGTGGACCCTGACGTCGGGACCCTCATCGAGAGCCTGCAACGCGACCTCCACGCGGTGGCTGCGAGGCTGGCAGACCCAGCGCACCGGATCGCACCGCGCGTGGCCAAAGCATCCATTGGTCCCGAGGCGGTTGCCCGGCTCGAGGCCGAGATCGATCGCCTGGAGACGGAACTCCCGGCCCTCAAGCATTTCATCCTCGCGGGCGGCAGCCACGCGGGTGCCGCGCTGCACGTGGCCCGCACCATCTGTCGGCGGGCCGAGCGGCGAATGGTGTCACTGGGAATGGCGAACGTCGATCCCGACGTCCTGGTCTACGCGAACCGCCTGTCCGACCTCCTGTTCGTGATGGCGCGGGTGGTGAACCACCGCGCCGGCATTCCCGAGACCGAGTGGTGAACGCGCTCGACGCGGCGTACGCGGCCTGCGAGCGCCTCGCCGGCGAGCACTACGAGAACTTCCCGGTGGCCTCGCGCGTGCTCCCGGCGCGCCTGCGTCCCCACGTCGCTGCCGTCTACGCCTTTGCGCGCATTGCCGACGATTTCGCGGATGAGGGGACAATCCCGGCGGACGAGCGATTGCGCCGGTTGGAGGCGTGGCACGGCCACCTGCTCGATTGCGCGGCTGGGCGGCCGACCCACGCCGGAGACGCTCACGATGCCGTGTTCCTCGCGCTCGGCCACACCATGGCCACGTGCGAGCTGCCCGCGACGCTGTTCGAAGACCTGCTGAGCGCTTTCGCACAGGATGTGACTGTCCATCGCTACGAGACCTGGGACGCGCTGCTCGACTACTGCCGACGTTCCGCGAACCCCGTGGGACGGCTGGTGTTGCGAATCGCAGGCTACCGGTCTGACGAGCTCGACCAGGGGTCCGACCGGTTGTGCTCGGCCCTTCAACTGACCAATTTCTGGCAGGACTTCGCTCGCGACTGGGGGGCCGGGCGGCTCTACCTGCCGCGCGAGGAGGCTGATCGCGCGGGGGCGCGCGAGGACGCACTCGGAACGACCCCCCTGGCCCCCGAGTGGCGCGACGCGGTCGAGGCCGCCGTGTGCCGCACGCGCATGCTGTTCCGCGAGGGGCGGTCAGTGTGCGACGGGGTGACAGGACGACTTCGTTACGAGTTGCGTCTCACCTGGCTGGGAGGCACTCGGATTCTCGACCGCCTGGCGGAGTGCCACTTCGACCCGTGGCAGCATCGGCCCGCGATCCGTGCCCGCGATGTGCCGGGCCTCGCTTTCAGGGCCCTCACGTGGCCGCTTGCGGGCTGACCGTCTCATGCCGAAACGTGCCGCGCCCTCGGGTCGTCGTCGGCGTGCTCCGGTGCTGGCCTTGCCTGATACGCAGGCTCGGCGTCGCTTTCGAACGAAGCTGCTGGCCTGGTACCGCGCGCACGGCCGCGACCTGCCGTGGCGCCGGACCACCGACCCGTACCACATCCTGGTGTCGGAGGTGATGCTGCAGCAGACGCAGGTCGATCGCGTCATCCCCAAGTACCACGAGTGGCTCACGAAGTTTCCCTCGCTCGAGGCGCTCGCAACGGCCCCGGAGGATGCCGTCACGAAGACGTGGTACCCCCTGGGCTACAACATCCGTCCAAAACGGCTGCAGGCCATCGCGCGCGAGGCCGTCGCGAATCACGAAGGGGCTCTGCCGGCAGACGAGGAGACGCTGCGATCGTTCAAGGGCATTGGCGAGTACACGGCCGGCGCCGTGCTCAGCTTCGCCTTCGGCAGGCGCGCCGCGATTCTCGACACCAACGTCGCCCGCGTGCTCTTCCGCGTGTTCGTTGGGCGTGGCGACCCGAAGGCCCACGCGATGAGACGTCACCTGTGGGAAGTGTCGCGCGCTGTGCTGCCCCACCGCCACGTCTTTGATTTCAACCAGGCCCTGATGGACTTCGGGGCCACCGTCTGCGTCGCGCGCAAACCGAAGTGCCTGCTCTGTCCGCTTGCCCGTCAGTGCCGCTCGTTCCCCGTGTCGTAGGACAGGGAAAAGGGGACACTCATCTTTTTCGAGCGTCACTTTCTTGACGCTCGAGGCGTGGCCAGCTGCCCGAAAAATCAGCCGGTTTCGCGTTGGCGCCGGCTCAGCGACGTGTCGGTCATCCGTCACTAGAAAAAGATGAGTGTCCCCTTTTCTCGAGCAGGGTGATGAGTTCCGCGTCGGCCTCGGGCAGGTCGAGCGTCGAGAGGTCGGCGCGCGGCACCCATCGCATCTCCTGCCCCTCGCGCGGGTGTGCGGCGCCCTGCAGATCGCAGTGGAAGAAGTGCAGTTCCACCACTCGCCCGGGGTAGGCGTAGCGCGTCACGAGGATCTCGGCGCCGACGTGCACGTTCACGCCCAGTTCCTCGAGCATCTCGCGTCGCAGGCACTCTTCGAGCGTCTCACCGGGCTCGCACTTGCCGCCGGGGAACTCCCAGCGGCCGGCGAGGTGCGTGCCCTTGAGGCGCCGAGTCAGCAGAAACGTGTCATCT
>JAFNAJ010000407.1 GCA_017860085.1 Acidobacteriota bacterium
GGCCGCGAGGCCACGGATCTCAGTCCCGACTACGTCTTCGACTCGAAGGGTCGCCTCACCGACACCGGCTACGTCGTCGAGGTGCGGATCCCGTTCAAGAGCCTGCGCTACCAGTCGGCCGACCCGCAGGACTGGGGACTGCACGTCATCCGGCGCGTGCAGAGCACGGGGCACGAAGACAGCTGGGTGCCCGCGCAGCGCGCGGCGGCCTCTTTTCTTGCGCAGAGCGGCAGGCTGGTGGGTCTGACCGACCTGCGGCGCGGGCTTGTGCTCGACCTGAACCCCGTGGTGACGACGAAAGTCGAAGGCGCGCCACTCCAGGACGGCGGCGGATGGGACTACGACCCCGGTTCGCCGGAGTTTGGCGGCAACGTGCGCTGGGGGATCACGCCGAACCTGACCCTGAACGGCACGATCAACCCCGACTTCTCACAGGTAGAGGCCGACGCAGGACAGTTCCAGTTCGACCCGAGGGAGGCCGTGTTCTTCGAGGAGAAGCGGCCGTTCTTCCTCGACAGCATCGAGCTCTTTTCCACGCCCAACGACCTCATCTACACGCGCCGCATCGTCGCACCGCTCGGCGCCGCGAAAGTGACCGGGAAGGTCTCGGGGACCACCGTGGCGCTGCTCTCGGCCGTCGACGACAAGGCGACGTCGTCGAGCGGCGAGAATCACCCCGTCTTCAACATCCTGCGCGTGCAACGCGATCTGGGCGGCGCGTCGAAGGCCGCGCTGGTCTACACGGATCGCGTGGATGGCCCCGACAGCAATCGCGTGGCCGCCACCGATGCGCGCCTCACGTTCCGGGACATCTACACCCTGGCGGGACAGGCGGCCGTGAGCTGGACGGAGGAAGATGGCGTCACCACAACCGCACCACTGTGGCAGGCCTCGCTCAATCGCAGCGGCCGGCGATACGGCCTGCGTGCGCAGGTGTTCGGCGTGAATGACGAGTTCCGCGCGGAGGCCGGTTTCGTGAGGCGCTACGGCGTGGCGACCGCCGAGGTGACGAATCAGCTGACCCTGTACGGGCGCGACCGGTCGAGTCTCGAACGGTGGACGGGCGACGCGAGAGTCACCGGCAGGTGGAAATACGACGATTTCGTGGCCGGGCGAGGAGCCCTGGATCGGCAATTACACCTCAGCAGCAACTTCACCTTCCGCGGCGGCTGGACGACGGGCCAGTCGGTGCTCATCGAGACGTTCGGCTACGACGAGGAGCTGTACGAGGACTACGCACTGCTGAGCGAGGGTCCCGAGGGGGCTCAGATCCTGCCGTTTGTCGGCACCCCGCAACTGGACAACCTCGATTTCGTGCTCTCGCTCGGCACTCCGCGCGTCAAGGGCGTCGCGGTCGAGGGGTTCGTGCTGTGGGGCAAGGACGAGAACTTCTTCGAGTGGGCGTCGGCCGACATCCTGTTCGCGTCGCTCACGGTGCAGTGGCGGCCCACCGAGAAGCTGCGCGTGGACGGCGTCTATCGGCTCCAGTCGTATCAGCGCCGTACCGATGGGTCAACGGTGGGCGAGCGCCCCATCCCTCGGCTGAAGGTCGAGTACCAGGTGACACGGGCGATCTTCTTCCGCGTCGTGAGCCAGTACGATGCGCAGCGCCAGGATGACCTGCGCGACGACTCGCGCACGAACCTGCCCATCGTGATTCGCGATCCCGACACCGGCGTGTACGAGCGTGCGCTCGGCTACTCGCGCAGCAACCTGCGAACCGATTTCCTGTTCTCGTACCAGCCGACGCCCGGCACCGTGGTCTTCGTCGGCTATGGCAACACGCTGGCGGACGATGACGCGTGGCAGGCACCGGGCCGCCAGCGGACCGCCGACGGGTTCTTTGCGAAGATCAGCTACCTGTTCCGGTTGTGATCGGCCCGAGGCTCAGGGGACGTCTCAATCTGCCAGGTCAGTGTCACGGGGGTCCCGCTGGCCGTGCGTCCTGCGACATCAACGCGGCGTACCTGCTCGCGCCGGATGTCGAAGTAGCGGCCGAAGCCGCCCTGGAAGCGATTGAGCGGCGCGTCGAGGCGGCCGCCTGTCCGCACCCGAGGGACGCGCGCCAGGTAGTAGCGGTTGATGCGCACCTCGACGTCGACCCAGTCTTCCTTGGTCTGGTTGAGGATGCTCACACGGCCGCGCTCCACCTGGATGGGATCGGGCGTGCTGCGGCAGCCGGCGACCAGCGCCGCCGTGAGCCCCAGTAGGACGAGGGTTCTCCCGTGTCCGCGCGCGACCCGAGCCGTCATGCCGCGTCCCGGCCACGATCGGACGTGCGCGTCGGAGTGGCCCCGGGTGGCAGGAGCCAGAGTCCCAGGAAGAACAAGCCGAGGATGGCAAACGCCAGGTAGCCGGCCGACGCCGGCGTCGACTCCACGTGAAGCGAGCCGAGTGAGACCCCCTCGAGCGCCGTTGAGAAGAGGCGCTTGGCCAGGCTGCCGTTGGATCGGCCGAGCCCCTGCAACACGACGAACTTCAGGACGAGTGCACTACCGAAGAGGACCAGCAGATGGCGGAGCAGGTGACGACGATCGGTGCGTCCCGCGAACGTGTTCAGCAGCAGCACGAGAAACAGCACGTTGAAGAGCAGGTGCAGCAGGCCCCGGTCCGGCGTCAGCATGTGAAACATCTGGGCCGAGGCGGCAAAGAGCGAGAGCAGCACGAGCCCGCCGTTCGCGTTCTGAAGGGGACGCCTGGCCGGTGAGAACAACCGTTCTGGCGCCACCAGGCCGGCGCGAGTCATCAGGCCGAGCAGCATGGCCGCCAGCACGAGCGCCATCAACGGCGGCACGACGAAGCGGAGGGATCCGTCGGCGACCACACGCGCGCCGCCGCCGAGAGCCACCGTCAGCAGCACCAGCGGCAAGGTGACTGCCTCGCGCACGACCGGGAACGAATCGCGCGCGTTCACTTGCGCTCCTTCAACACCCGCATGGGGTTCAAGTCGGACAAGTCGCGCCGGATGCCGCTCTCGAGCTCGGCGTGGAGCTCGTCGGAGGAGTGCATGGCGAGGGCGGGATCGTCCACGACGACCTGACCATCGGGCGCCAATGCGATGGCCCGCTCGATGGCCTCGAGCCCGCGCTCGAACAGGGCGTTGTTGTGGTAGAACCGTCCCCACCCTTGTCGGTAGTAGGAGTACGCGACGTAGAACTGGACGGTGGGATCCTGGCGATCCCGGTCGGCCTCTGTGAACGCAGCGCGCGCGTCGCGGTACTTGCCTCCGTGGAACAGCCGCACGCCGTTGTCGAACGCCTCGCGGTCGATCTGATAGACACCAAGTGTCGACTGGACGCCGCCGCGCAGGTCGCCGATCGATCGGGGCTGGTTCGCGTAGACCCAGACGATCAACGTCGCGTAGGC
>JAFNAJ010000049.1 GCA_017860085.1 Acidobacteriota bacterium
GAGTAGGTGCGCTCACCGCTCAGGCGGACCGCTTCCTCCAGCAACGCGCTGTCAACCACAAGATTTGTACGTTTCATGTGTATAAGGTAACACGGTGGCCCGCCTGGGTCGCCGGGGTTGCTGGGCTGGAGCCTCGTCCGCATCGCGCTTGATTCCGGTCCGACCACGCCGTATAGTGGAGGCGAAGATAAAACGAAAGTTTGGGAATCGGTTCGCTGGCCATCCGATGAGGCAACTGCCCATAACCCAATCATGTATATCGAGTTACATGCTTCGTCGGCGTTTTCGTTTCTCGAAGGCGCGTCCCTTCCAGAGACGCTGATCGACCGGGCGGCTGAACTGGGGTATCCAGCCCTGGCGCTGCTCGATCGCGACGGCGTGTCGGGCATGCCGCGGTTCCATCTGGCGGCGAAGCGCGCAGGGCTCAAGGCCATTGTCGGCGCGGAACTGACGATCACGACTGGGTCGAGCCACGCGCCGACCACCGACCGCGCAGAGCCTCATCCGGCTCCGGTAGGGCAGACCTTCAGGTCTGCCGCGTGCGAATCCCAGTCCCGAGTCTGGTCTCCCCGTCCTCCCAAGCTCTGGCGCCTGCCCATCCTGGTCGCGTCGCGCGAGGGGTATCGCCACCTGTGTCGGCTCATCACTCGGATGAAGCTCTCGGCGCCCAAGGGCGAGGGGGCGCTCGCGCTCGAGGACCTCGAGGGTTGCACCGCCGGCCTGGTCGCGCTTGCCGGGCGCGCCGCGCTCGATGCCGGCGCGTACGGCGTCGGCGGGTTGCTCGATCGGCTGATCGGCGTGTTTGGCCGCGACAACGTCTACGTCGAGCTGCAGCGTCATCGGCTGCGAGACCAGGAGAGCGACAACCAGGCGCTCCAGGCCATGGCGGCAGCATTTCACGTGCCGGTCGTGGCCACCAACGGGGTGCGGTTTGCCGGCGAGACCGACCGACCGCTCTTCGACGTGCTCACCTGTATCCGCCACAAGACGACCATCGCACGGGCCGGACGCAAGCTCGCCTGGAACGCCGAGCGGTCTCTCAAGGCCCCGGCCGACATGGCCGCGCTCTTTGCGGATCTCCCGCACGCCGTGGTCGCGACACGCGAGCTGGCCGATCGGCTCGAGTACACGATGGCCGATCTTGGCTATCGCTTTCCCGACTATCCCGTGCCGGCGGGGGAGACCCAGGCGTCGTTCCTCCGCCGCATCACCGAGGTTGGTGCGCGCGAACGCTACCGCCCGTATCACGATCGTGCCCGCGCACAGGTGGCGCGCGAGCTCGATCTGATCGAGAAGCTCGATCTCGCCGGCTACTTCCTCATCGTCTGGGATCTCGTCAACTTCTGCCGCCAGCACGGCATTCTCGTGCAGGGCCGCGGGTCGGCGGCCAACAGCGCCGTGTGTTACAGCCTCGGGATCACGGCCGTCGACCCCGTGGGGATGGAGCTGCTCTTCGAGCGCTTTCTCTCAGAGGAGCGTGGCGAGTGGCCCGACATCGATCTCGACCTGCCGAGCGGCGATCGGCGCGAGCAGGTGATCCAGTACGTCTACGGTCGGTACGGTCGGCTCGGCGCCGCGATGACGGCCAACGTCATCACCTATCGCAACCGCAGCGCCGCACGCGAGGTGGGCAAGGTGCTCGAGATCGACCAGGCCACCATCGATCGGCTGGCCAAGGCCATGTCGCCGTTCGAGTGGAGGGATCCGCAGGAGAGCCTGGCGCGGCACCTCGCCGACGTCGGGCTCGATGCCGGCGACGCCGGCGTGCGGCTGTTTGCGGACCTGTGGTCGCGCATCCAGGACCTGCCACGCCATCTCGGCCAGCACTCGGGAGGCATGGTCGTCTGCCAGGGCCGGCTCGACGAGATCGTGCCGCTCGAGCCCGCCTCGATGCCCGGCCGCGTGGTCATCCAGTGGGACAAGGAAGACTGCGCCGACCTCGGCATCGTCAAGATCGATCTGCTCGGCCTCGGCATGATGAGCGTCCTCCAGGACGCGTTGACGATCGTGAACGCGCAGGCCCCCGCCCACCGGCTACCGGCCATCGGCTCCGAACCAGGAACCAGGAACGAACCAGGAACCAGGAACGATCCGAACGGACCAAGAACCACGAACGAAGAACCAAGAACCGATCCGTACTTGGATCTGGCCCATTTGCCTGCCGACGACCCCGTCGTCTATCGCATGCTGCAGCAGGCCGACACCATCGGTGTGTTTCAGGTGGAGTCACGCGCACAGATGGCGACGCTCCCGCGCCTCAAACCCGATCACTTCTACGATCTGGTGGTCGAGGTCGCGATCATTCGACCGGGCCCCATCGTGGGGCAGATGGTCCATCCCTACCTGAATCGTCGGAACGGACGCGAAGCCGTCACGTACCCGCACCCGTTGCTCGAGCCGATCCTGAAGCGCACGCTCGGCGTGCCGCTCTTCCAGGAGCAGCTCTTGCGCATGGCGATGACCGTGGCGGGCTTCAGCGGGGGCGAGGCCGAGGAGTTGCGGCGCGCCATGGGCTTCAAGCGTTCGGAGGCGCGCATGCGGCAGATCGAGCAGAAGCTGCGCGCCGGCATGGCGGCACACGGCATCACCGGTGAGACAGCCGACGCCGTCGTCCGTTCGATCACGTCGTTTGCGCTCTACGGCTTTCCCGAGTCGCACGCCGCCAGCTTCGCGCTGCTCGTCTACGCGAGCGCGTATCTGAAGGCGTACTACCCGGCAGCGTTCTACACCGCGCTCCTCAACAACCAGCCCATGGGCTTCTATCACCCCGCCACGATCGTCAAGGACGCGCAGCGTCACGGGGTGCGCTTCGCGCCGATCGACGTGCAGGCGTCGGGCTGGGACTGTTCCGTCGAGGACGACGGCAGCATCCGCCTCGGGCTGCGGTACGTGCGGGGGCTGCGCGAGGAGGCCGGAAGGAGGATCGAGCGCCAGGTCGGCGGGAGGGTAGACCTTCAGGTCTGCCGAGACCGCGGTTCCGGTAGCGCAGGGCTTCAGCCCTGCGTGAAATGCGGCAACGACGATCCCTCCATGTTGGAAGCGGTGGATGATGGGCCGGCGCGCCGGTGGTTCTGCAGCGTGTGCGCGCACACGTGGATCCTGGACTCGGGGCTCGGAGCTCTGGGCTCGGGATTGCACGAGCGGCATTCGGCGCTCGGTGCCCGGCGTCCGGGGTGCAGCGAACCAACAGTTCCTGCAGCGGCAGCGCAGGGCTTCAGCCCTGCGTTTCGTTCCATCGAGCACCTCATCGCGGCTACTGGCCTTCATCGCGACGAGCTCGCGACGCTGGCCGAGGTCGGTGCGCTCAACAGCTTCGGCTACGACCGACGGAGCGCGCTCTGGCAGATCGAGCGTGCCGTGCGCCCCGCAGGAGAACTGTTTGAGAAGGAACGAGCCCCCAGCCCCGAGTGCCAGGCGCCGATCGCCGATCGCCGAACCAGCCCCTTGCGTCCCATGTCCGACGTCGAGCGCGTGATTGCCGACTACGAGGGCACGGGGCTCACCATCGGGCCGCACCCGATGGCGTTGCGGCGTCGCGAGCTGGCGTTGCGGGGCGTGCTGCGGGCCACCGACCTGCCCGCCGCGCGGGCCGGCCGGCGCGTGCGCGTCGCCGGCGCCGTGATCACGCGCCAGCGGCCCGGCACCGCCAAGGGCTTCGTCTTCCTCACGCTCGAGGACGAGACCGGCATCGCCAACGTCATCGTCCGTCCCGACGTCTTCACCGAGCAGCGTCTGGTCGTCGTCCACGAGCCGTACGTGATCGTCGAGGGCGTGCTGCAGCAGCAGGACGGCGTCACCTCTGTGCGCGCCGAGCGCATGCTGCCGCTCACCGGCCGCGGGCCCGCCGTCGAGTCGCACGACTTCCACTGAGTCGCCGTGAAGGCCGCGCAGGCGCCGGGTCAGACTGCCGCACGTCCGATCGATCCAACGTGGTCGCTCTGCGGCCACTCGACCGCTCGCGTCGGTCAATCGATATCGCAGCGCCCGCGCCGCATGGCGCGCGCCCTGTTTGCGACAGCGCTCGCCCAGGCGTTGGTCGCCGTGATCGCGATGATCGCTTGGAAGCAGTATCTCGAGCTCTCGATCCTGAACGGATTCTTCATTGCCCTGTGGATCGGATCGGCTTTGCTGTTTCGGAAAGCGGCGCGTGTGAGCCCCGAATCACGCACGGCATAACAACAGCATGCCGCGGACGGCGCTGCGGCGCCGTCGCCGATGCCGAGCGTTAACTTAGGGGACCAAGACGCGACCCCAGATTCCGGCAATCGACCAAGGAAACACGTTGAAAACCGAAATCCAACAGCGATTCGAAGAGGCGTCTCGTTACGACGCGATGATGGGACAGGTCTTTCCCGGCTACGAGCAACTGCCGCTGATCCTCCTGTCGCATCTGCGAACGTACTTAGGTGCAGGGGCGCGGGTACTGGATGCCGGGTGCGGTACCGGCTCGGCGCTCACGACGTTCGCGACGAATCAGAGGGATTGGTCCTTCGTTGGAGTCGATCCGGCCGAGTCCATGCTGGATATGGCTCGCGCGAAGATTGACGCTGCCGGCGCAGGGGACCGGGTCGCGCTGGTCTTCGGAAGCGTGGACGCCCTCACGAACGAGCGAGCCAGCGTTTGACGCCGCGACCGCCATTCTCGTCGAGCATCTGCTGCCCGACGACGGTGCCAAGCTGCAATTCCTCGAGGGGATCTGGCGCAGACTGGTGCCCGGCGGGTGGCTCCTCTTGGCAGGACTTCACGGCGACCTGGAGTCGGGTCCGGCACGCGCGTGAACGTCCGGCGCAAGCCCGCGTTGCCCGCGGGCCTCGCCGATGCGAGGGGCCGTGGGCGAAATCGAGGCGCTCTTGCAGCCTGTGGCCTTTTGCGCGGCGAAAGCCGTAAACTGAAACCTTCCGGTTTACAGGCGGCGGCAAGCAGCCACCCCGCGCTTCGGGGGCGCTCCGCGACCAGTCGCCGCCCCGTTCAGAATGGCCCGCTAGACGACGCCTTCGGGGCGCAGCAGGGACGTTCGCGTCGCAACGGCCTCGAGCGGACGTCGCTGGGGGGCCCGAACTGAAGCACGAGCAGCCAAGGAGGTTCACATGCGCTACGTCGACGGCTACGTCTTGCCCGTACCCAAGAAGAAGCTGAAGGCCTACGTTCGGATGGCTCAGATGGGAGAGGAAGTGTGGCGGAAGCACGGCGCACTCGACTACAAGGAGTGCATCGGTGACGACCTCAATACGAAGTGGGGATCCACGTTCTCGCGAATGATGAAGTTGAAGCCCGGCGAAACGGTGGTGTTCTCCTATGTCGTCTTCAAGTCACGGGCGCATCGCGATCGCGTCAATGCCAAGGTCATGAAGGAAATGGCGAAGGCCGGCATGCCGAAGGACATGCCGTTCGACGCGAAGCGCATGGTCTACGGCGGGTTCAAGGTCTCCGTCGGGGCCTGACACTGGCGTGCGGGGCGGCAAGGCCTCGGCCTTGACGTCATCGCCATTCCGTGGTCGTACGTCCTGGCCCGCTACGATGCAGAGGCGACGCGAGGAGGAGAGAGTCATGGCACTCGTGGTTCTCCTGAGAGGAGTCAATGTCGGCGGTCGCAGAACCTTCCGGCCTACCGAGGTCGCCGAACAACTCGAGCACCTCGATCCCGTCAACATCGGCGCGGCCGGCACGTTCGTGATCCGGCAGCCAGTCACACAAGCGCAACTGCGCAGCGAATTCGCACGCAGGCTCCCCTTTGATACTGAGATCATGATCTGCCAGGGCCGGGAGATTGTCAGGCTGATGTCTCAGGATCACTTCGCGGACGAGCCCGTACGACCCGACATCGTCCGGTTCGTGAGCGTCCTCTCTCGGCGTCCCCCCTCGGCGCCGGCGACGCCCATGAGTTTCTCCTCGAACGGCAGGTGGATGCTGAAGATCCTCGCAAGGGAAGACCGATTCGTGTTGGGCCTGTACCGGCGCCACATGAAGGCCATCAGCTATCTCGGCACGCTCGACCGGATCTTCGGGGTACCGGCCACGACGCGCAACTGGAACACCATCGCCGCCGTCTCCAAGGTGCTGGGTGAGGGAGTGGCCGGGCGAGCAGCATCTGAATCGTTGGGCCGCCGCGGGTGATCCGCAGACGTTCGGTAGCAACCGCGTCCGTACCAAAAGGAGCAGGGCCATGGACCTTGGCGCGTTTTCAATCAGCCTGGCTGTGAAGGATCTCGAGGCTTCGAGGCGGTTCTACGAGAAGTTCGGCTTCCAGGCCTTCGCCGGGGATGCCTCGCGGAACTGGCTGATCCTGAAGAACGGCGACCACGTGATCGGGCTCTTCCAGGGGATGTTCGAGAGGAACATCCTCACCTTCAACCCCGGCTGGGACAGCAACGCCCAGAAGCTCGCCTCGTTCACCGACGTCCGGGCCCTGCAGCGCCAGTTGAAGGCACAGGGGGTGCAGCTGCAGCAGGAGGCGGACGAGAGCACGACCGGGCCGGCCAGCTTCGTCGCCGTGGACCCGGACGGCAATCCGATCCTCGTCGATCAGCACGTGTGAGCCGCAAGGCGCCCGTCGGAGCCGTTTTGACAGCCGCCGTTTCGACGCCCCATCATCGTGGCGGCGGCCATCCGCGCCCGACCTCATCGGGACTTCGCCCTAGCTGGAGTCCTGTGCGAGGCAAAGGGGGCACAGTCCCGGATTGGGCCAGATGTCGCACCCCGACACCGCCGCGCTCGGCGCGGCGCTGTCCGGACGTTAGCCGTTCGCGGCGCGAGGAACGGTGGTTGGTTGCCGCGACGATCCTCAACACCGGAGCGCCAGATGTCTTCACGATCGCCAGGTCCGCCCACCGGGATTCGATGGCCGTTGGTGCTGTGCGTCGTCATCGCGGCTGCAGCCGAGACGCCGCGCAAGGGGGAGGGCGCAGCGGGGGCCCGTATGCAGCCGTCGGTGTTCGATGAGAGCGCCGCCTACGAACGGTTCATGGGGCGGTGGAGTCGCCAACTGGCCCCACTCCTGGTGGAGTTCGCGGGAATCGGCGAGGGGGATGCCGTGCTCGACGTCGGGTCGGGCACCGGGGCGCTCACCCGGGCGATCGTCGAGGCCGTGCCGTCCGCGCGGGTGGTCGGCGTCGACCCGGCGGCCGCGTACGTCGCCTACGCGCAGGCGCACGTGCCCGACGGACGTGCTCGCTTCCTCGTCGGAGACGCCCAGCAGCTCGACCTGGCGGACGCCACGTTCGACCGTGTGGCCTCCCTCCTCGTCATGAACTTCATCCCCGATCCCTCGAAAGCGCTCCGCGAAATGATTCGAGTGACCCGCCCGGATGGTGTCATCGCGGCAGCCGTCTGGGACTACGGCGAAGGGATGCAGATGCTCCGCCTGTTCTGGGATGAGGCGGTCGCTCGCGATCCTGCGATCGCCGCACGCGACGAGCGAAACATGCCGCTCTGTAAGCCTGGGGAGCTGGCGGCGATGTGGCGCCGGCACGGCCTGGCGCTGGTCGACGAACGGCCGCTCTCAATCGTGATGTCGTTCACGTCGTTCGACGACTACTGGGCGCCCTTCCTCGGCGGCCAGGGGCCGGCGGGCGCGTACGTGGCGGGGCTGAACGAGACGGAGCGCGCGGCGCTCCGTCTGCGATTACGACGGCGGCTGGTCGGTGACGGCGAGGACCGGCCGATCAGCCTCCAGGCTCGCGCTTGGGCGGTCAGGGGCGTCGTCCCGCCACGCTGACAGGGACGAACGGCTTCGGTGGGCATGCTCCGAGCGACCGGGTGGGCCGCGCGCGAGTGTTCCGCGCCAGTGGAGGGGCATCGCGACGATCAGGTGTCTACCATGAGGAGAAGCAAGGATGGCTGACAACTCCGAGACGATTCGTGACCTGTACAACGCCTTCGCTCGCGGGGATATCCCGGCCGTCCTCTCGGCACTGGACGCGCACGTGACCTGGACCGAGGCCGAGGGATTCCCGTACGGGGGCACCTACTCCGGTCCAGACGCCGTGCTCCAGAACGTGTTCCTGAAGCTGGGGACGGAGTGGGAGGGGTTCGCCGCGGTTCCCAACGAGTTCATCGCTGCCGGTGACGCGGTGGTGGCTCTTGGCGAGTACAGCGGCACCTACAAGGCGACCGGCACGCGATTCTCGGCTCCCTTCGCCCACGTCTGGAAGCTGCGCGGCGACCGGGTCGTGGCGTTTCGGCAGTACACGGACACCGCGCTCGTGCAGAAGGCTCTGAGGTAGAGACCCCGCGACCGGCGGCACGGCAAGCCTGCTCGCTCTGCTTCTCGAAGCCGGAACCGTTCGGGTCGTGGGCGCCAGCGTTCGAGGGTCCACCACTGACACATCAGGAGGTTCACGTGGCGACTTCGGCGTGACGATGGCAACGGACGTGGCATACTGGTGCCACCTGTGTACCAAGGAGGCTGCGAATGGCGCGCAAGGTGAGGTGCGGGCTCATCCAGGCGGCAAACGTTCTCGGGCCCGAGGCCGGCCTGCCGGCGATCAAGAAGGCGATGATCGACAAGCACGTCAGCCTCATCGGCGAGGCGGCGCGCAAGAAGGTGAAGATCCTCTGCCTCCAAGAGCTCTTCTACGGTCCGTACTTCTGCGCGGAGCAGGAGACGCGCTGGTATCACCTCACCGAGCGCGTGCCCAACGGACCGACGGTGGCGCTCATCCAGAAGCTCGCGAAGAAGCACGGCATGGTCATCGTGGCGCCGATCTACGAGGAAGAGCAGGCCGGCGTCTACTACAACACGGCGGCGGTCATCGACGCCGACGGTCGATACCTCGGCAAGTACCGGAAGACGCACATCCCGCACTGCAAGCCGGGCTTCTGGGAGAAGTTCTACTTCCGCCCTGGCAATCTCGGCTATCCGGTCTTCGAGACGGCGTTTGCGAGGGTTGGCGTCTACATCTGCTACGACCGCCACTTCCCGGAGGGGGCCAGAGCCCTCGGGCTCAACGGGGCGGAGATCGTCTTCAACCCGTCGGCGACGACGGCAGGCCTCTCCGAGTACCTCTGGAAGCTCGAGCAGCCTGCCCACGCCGTGGCCAACGCGTACTTCGTGGGTGCCGTCAACCGCGTGGGCGTCGAGGCCCCGTGGAAGATCGGTGAGTTCTACGGGACGAGCTACTTCTGCGACCCGCGCGGACAGGTGCTGGCAGAGGCCCCGCGCGACAAGGACGCCGTGGTCGTGGCCGACCTCGACCTCGACGTAATCGAGGAGGTTCGCAACGTCTGGCAGTTCTTCCGCGATCGGCGCCCCGACGCCTACGGCGCGCTGGTCGCACCCTGACGGCGAAGATCTGCTATCCTGCGCGCCTGTTCGCGCCGAAGAAGAGGGGGCTGGAACAGCCTATGGGCATCGATGTCTCGGTGTCGTTCACGGGGATCCGCTTCGAGAATCCCTTCCTGCTGGCGTCGGCCCCGCCGACCGAGTCCGAGAGCAACATCCTGCACGCGTTCGAGGCAGGGTGGGGTGGGGTGGTCACCAAGACGATCGGGATGCACCCGGTCGTCAACGTGGCCGGCCCGAAGACGAAATTCCTCAGGTACTCCCCGGAGATCAATCGCCTGTCGATGAACAAGGGACGCGACGGGGTGCTCCACTCGTCGTGGAACTGGGAGCTCATCTCCGACAAGCCGCTCGACTGGTGGGTGCCACGCCTCGAGCGCATCAAGCAGGCATTCCCGACCCGCGTCCTGATCGCATCGATCATGGCCGGCTCCGGGAACGACCGCGAGCTGGACCACTGGCGGACGCTGGCCACCGCCTGCCAGGCCGCCGGCGTCGATGGCCTGGAGCTCAACCTCTCGTGCCCCCACATGGACCGGCCCGACATGGGGTCGAACATCGGCAAGGACCGCGAGTTGTGCTCGTTCGTGACGCAGGTGGTCAAGCAGGTGGCGCGGGTGCCGGTCTGGGCGAAGCTCACCCCGGCCACGAGCGACATCGCCGTCGAGGCCGGCGCGGTGTTCCGCGGGGGAGCCGACGCGGTCTCGTCGTCGAACACGTTCCCATCGCTGCCGCTCATCGACCCCGACACGCTCGAGTTCGAGATCAACGTGGACGGCTTCGTATCGAGCGGAGGTCTCGGTGGACCGGCGATTCTCCCGCTGTCACTCGCCAAGATGGCCGACATGACCCGGGCGTTTCCCGACAAGGCGTTTTCGGGCATCGGCGGCATCTCGGAGTTCAGCCACGCGCTCAACTACTTCCTGCTCGGCTGCGGCACCGTGCAGGTTGCCACGGCGGCCATGCTCGACCGCGCCGTCGGCCCGAACGTGATCAAGCGCCTGCTGGCCGGCTACCAGGCGTTCTTCGAACGCCACGCCGACCGCGGCTGGACATCCCTCGAGGATTTCCGCGGGCTCTTGCGGAATCGGGTCGTGGCGCAGTCGAAGATCCGTCGGCCCGACCGCGCGGACTACCAGGGCGGGTACGAGCCCGAGGAGGGCTACGCCGCCCCCGACCCGGCTCCGGGCCGGGGTCACTGACGAACCCGCCCCCTTGCGAGCAACCCATGGCGACGACACTGGTCAAGAACGGGACGATCATCACCGCCTCGGACCGCTACGAGGCCGACATCTACATCGACAAGGGCACCATCAGCCTCATCGGGCGAGGTCTGCCGATGCCGGCCGACACGGTGGTCGATGCCAGCGGGAAGCTCGTGTTGCCCGGCGGCATCGACGTGCACACGCACCTCGACATGCCGTTCGGCGGCACGCAGTCGGCCGACGACTTCGAGACCGGCACCATCGCCGCCGCGCACGGCGGGACCACGACGCTCATCGACTTCGCGATCCAGGACTTCGGCAAGGGGCTGTACCCCGCCTACGAGGCGTGGATGGGACGCGCCGAGGGCAAGGCAGCCATCGACTACGCCTTCCACATGATCGTGCGCGAGCTCACGGACCAGGTGTCCAGCGACATGGACGCGATGGTGCGCCAGGAAGGCATCACGTCCTTCAAGCTCTTCATGGCGTACCCGGGCGTCTTCATGGTGGACGATGCGACGATCTTCAGGGCCTTGCTGCGGACGCGCGACAACGGCGGCCTCGTCTGCATGCATGCCGAGAACGGCGGTGTCATCGACACGCTGGTGAAGGAGGCGCTGCGCAAGGGCCAGACGGCGCCGAAGTACCACGCACTGACCCGGCCGACGCGGGCGGAGGGCGAGGCCACGGCACGCGCCATCGCGCTCGCCGAGATGGCTGGCGTGCCGATCTACATCGTCCACCTGTCGTGTTCCGACGCCCTC
>JAFNAJ010000408.1 GCA_017860085.1 Acidobacteriota bacterium
GTGATCCTGCGGGCATGGCCCGTGCACCCTCTTGCTTCCGGCATGGTCCGCTTTGTCAACGCCCCGTCTTGTGGCACCCTGTGGCACTCGCGCGCCCCGTGCGCCGCGCCCACGCTGGTGGAGGACTGAACGATGCGGAGAGTTGTGAGTCTGGGCGTTCTGTCGACGGCCGTGATCTGCGGCAGCGAATTCGCGTGGGCGCAGGACCGGGCCGGCGACGTTCCGCGCGTCGTCGCCCGGCGCCTGGAGGGCGAGATCCAGGTCGACGGCTCCCTGAACGAAGCCGCATGGCGCACGGCTCCCGATATCGCCGGCTTCGTTCAGGTGGAGCCGAGATCCGGCGAGGCGCCCACCGAAACCACGAACGTCTGGATCGTCTACTCCCGCGACGCGCTCTATATTGCCGTCCGCTGCCGGGACGCCAACCCGGGGGAGATCGTTGCCACCGACATGCGCCGGGACGCGAGCGTGGAAGAGAACGACAACGTCCAGCTCGTCCTCGACACGTACAACGACCACCGGAACGCGTACTACTTCGCCACCAACGCGGCGGGCGCGCTCGTGGACGGGCGGATCACCGAGAACCGCGAACCGGCCACCGAGTGGGACGGCATCTGGCTCGTGCGAACGAGGATCGACGAAACCGGCTGGACTGCCGAATTCCAGATTCCCTTCAAGACCATCGGATTCGATCCGCGCCTCGGCGAGTGGGGATTCAACATCTCCCGGCACATGGCTCGCGGGAGAGAGACGTCCCGGTGGGCTTCACCCTCGCTGGACGTCGCGCTCTCCCAGGTGGTGCGCGCGGGCAACCTGGCCGGGCTCGACGGGCTGTCGCAGGGCGTGGGCCTGGACATCAAGCCATACGGGATCACGGGCGTCACGCGTGACATCACCACGTCGCGACAGTGGGACGGCACGGCCGACGCCGGCGGCGAGATCTTCTATCGCATCACGTCCAACCTGATTTCGAGCACCACGATCAACACGGATTTTGCCGAGACCGAGGTCGATGCCCGGCAGGTGAACCTGACCAGGTTTCCGCTGTTCTTTCCCGAGAAACGGGGATTCTTCCTCGAGGATGCCGGCATCTTCGACTTCGCTCAGCCGGCCGAGCAACAGGGCCCGCCGGGAATGAATGCCGGCGGGGACCTCATCCCGTTCTTCTCACGTCGAATCGGGCTGCTGAACGGCCGGGAGGTGCCCATCCTCGTGGGCGAGAAGCTCACCGGCAAGATCGGGCGCTTCGACGTCGGCGTCCTGGACGTGCAGACCGGGGATCTGACGATAGACGACAGACAGATCGCGCCGAGCAAAAACCTCGCCGTGGCCCGCGTGAAAGCCAACTTCTGGAACCAGTCCTACGTGGGCGCCATCTTCACGAACGGCGACCCTTCGGGAGAGACCAGCAACCAGCTGGGAGGCGTGGACCTCAAGCTGGCCACGTCGAATTTCATCGGCAGCGAGAAGAACCTGAGCCTGGTGATGTTCGGCTCGAAGACCAGCACCGGCGGAGTCGAGGGACGCGACGGATCGTATGGAGGGGAGATCGCGTTTCCGAACGACCTGGTCTCGTTGTCTCAGAGATGGACCAGGATCGAGGAGAACTACAACCCGGCGCTGGGCTTCGCCCCGCGCACGGGGGTGCGGATTGCCTCGACGACCGCCGAATACCGGCCCCGTCCCGACGTCGCCGGGATCCGCCAGTTGTCATTCGAGTTCGCGTACAACGACTACTACAGCCTCACGAACCACGCGCCGGAAACCCGGGAGCTCGAACTCACCCCCTTCCAGGTGTTCTTCCATTCAGGCGACATGGCCGAATACACCTGGAACTGGAACAGGGAGGAACTGTTCGAGCCGTGGGAGATCGTGGACGGCATCGTCCTGCCGGTCGGCGTGTATTCGTTCGGCATGCACGCGGTCTCGGCGAGGAGCTCCGAAAGCAGGCCCCTGGCGGCGGAGGTCGAATTCGGCACGGGCTCCTTCTTTTCGGGCACACGGCAGATGTTCAGCGGCGCGGTCACGTGGAGAAAGGACCGGTACCTCACGGCGTCGCTCGAGCTGGAACGGAACTGGGTCTCGCTCGCGGAAGGCGATTTCGACACGAGCCTGGTAATGGCGCGGCTGGACTGCGCGTTCACGCCGTTCATCTCGCTCGCCAATTTCGTGCAGTACGACAGCGAGTCGGCGAACATCGGCCTCCAGAGCCGGCTTCGATGGATACTCAACCCCGGCAACGAAGTCTTCGTGGTCCTGAACCATGCCTGGCAGGAAAATGCGTTCGATCGCTTCGAGTCGGCCCAGACGCGCTTTCGCGTGAAGATGAACTACACCTTCCGGTTCTGAGCGCCGTCCGCACCCGTCCTGTAGAACGTCACCTGAGCGCCAGCCTTGCGGCTCTTTGCGCTGATCGTGACGTTCAGGTTCGACGTGCCCTGCGAGGCCGCCGAAGGAATCGCTGCGGTCACCGAAGAAGTTGCCGCCCGAGGGGATCATGCAGGCACGCGATGAGGGGTCCGCCGGAACGGCTGGCGGGACTGCCTCTAAACTCCCGCAGCCCGCGAGCGCTGACGGAACCAGATGGCCAGCGCCTCGGCGGACAGTTCTCCGCGGGCGGTGGCGAGCGTGATTTCGGCCAGCGCTCCGGCGGAAGCCGTGAGCTCCACGCCGTTGGCCAGCAGGAACACGACGGCCGCGGCGTCGGGATAGAGATCCTCGCCTCCGAAGGTCATCTGCGGGCGCGCCACCGCAGCCTCCAGGGCGCCCCGATCCCGGAGGCCGCCCAGCCCTCCGTAACGGACGAGTTGTCGGCGCTGAAGATCGGTGACCTGCGCGAGGGACAGGTAGACGACCACGGGCGCCCTACCTGGCGAGTTTCTCGAAGGCTTCGTCGTATCGGTCGAGAACGGAATCGGCCAGCGCCCGGAACCGCGCAGTGACCTTCCCGTCCTCGAGCAGCCTGACGCCGGGGCGGATCACCACCGCGCCGGTCGCGGGATGGACCGCGACATCCACCTCCTGGCCCTTCTTGAGGCCGAAGGCTTCCACGACCTCGGCCGGAAGGGTGACCGCCAGCGAGCTCCCCGTCCGGACGATCTTGCGCCGCATATCAGTATTGAATACTTACGGCTCGCCGCTGTCAAGCTTCCGCGGCGGCCTGCCCGAGCGCGGCCATCCCGGCGCCGACGGATGACGACGCGCCGGCGCTCGTCCGGGTGCTGGCGGCGCCCGCCACGGTCGAGGACGCCGCGTTGAGACGGGCTTCTTGTACACGAATGTCCCCACCGCGGGTACCGGTGTCACGACCTTCCTGACCA
>JAFNAJ010000409.1 GCA_017860085.1 Acidobacteriota bacterium
TCAGGCGACAACCTGAACACCGAGAAGGGCGTGCCGGTGGCCCCGACCGGGGCGCCGAGCGGCTACCCGACGGTGAACTCGCGCTTCATCGAGCGCAGCTGCCGGACGTGCCACGTCAAGTTGCACGGCTCCAACCACCCATCCGGCGCTTTCTTCGTGAGGTGAGCCATGAAGCGAACCCATATCATCGGTGTGGCTCTCGCTTGTGGCTGGCTGTCCACGAGCATCCCGGTCTTCGCACAAGAGGCCCCGGCGCCGGCCCCGGCCGTCGACACGAACTGGTTCACTGGCACCGCATCGTTCCTGCTGCTCGGCCGCGACGACGTCAGTTCGTCGAAGTTCGAGGAGTACCGCACGGTGCCGAAGGGCGTCTCGATGCCCCTGTTCTCGGTGCAGGGCAGCCAAAACGGCATGGACTTTGGCCTGTTCGCCCAGAAGGTCTCGCTGGATGACCAGCGCTACTTTGGCTATGCCAACGTCGGCTGGCTCGGCGTGAAGTTCGACTACAACCAGATCCCGCACAGCATGGGCAACGACGGACAGGTGATCCACGCCGAGACGGGTGAAGGCGTGTGGAACATGAGCGCGACGCTGCGCAAGTCGCTCGGCGACGCGGTCGATGCCGTCCTCCCCGCCACTGCACGTACGTACCCGTTCTATGCCAACCTGCTCGCCCCGACGATCGCGTCGGCCGGCAGCGTCGACGTCTCCGACCTGCGCAAGCGCGGCGACGTCGGGTTCGACCTGCCGTTCGGCCTGGCGGTCACCTACATGCGCGAGGTCAAGACGGGCTACCGCGGCGCGAGCGGCGGCGACATCCTCGGCACGGTCACGAGCGCCGTGGACGTGGCGGAACCGCTGAACGAGCTGACCCAGGACTTCGGCATCCGGTGGGCATCGAACTTCAAGATCGGCAACGCGTACGCCTCGTTCAACCGCAACGTCTACAACGACCGGGTGGATTCACTGATCATCGACAACCCGTTCCGCGCGACCGACCTGGCCTACACGTCGACGGCCGTGCCGGGCGGGCCGGCCCAGGCGCGCTTCAGCACGTCGCCCGACAACGAGGCCAACCGCTTCGCGCTCGGCGGCCAGATCAAGCTGGCCCGTCAGACGCGGATTGGCGCGGACCTGGCGTTCCAGACGATGACGCAGGACGCGGCGTTCCTGCCGTTCACGATCAACTCGGCCATCTTCACGCCGGCGGGGATCCAGGCCACCAATCCGTCGCTGCTCCCGGCACAGTCGCTCGACGGCCAGATCGACACGACGACGTTCAACGTCTCGTTCGTGTCGCGCCCGATCAATCCCCTCTGGATCCGGATGCGCTATCGCAGCTACGACCTCGAGAACAAGACGACGCCCATCTCGTGGACGGGCGGCAGCACCTCCGGTTCGCCGGACCGGTCCTGGGGCGCAGAATCGGCCACCGAGGGTGCACCGTACGGGTACGCGACAGCCAACCTGTACGACAACAGCAACCAGCGCTTTGACGCGCAGGTCGGCTTCGACATCGGCGCGTTGACACTCGAAGGGGCATACAGGTACGCGTCCCTCGAACGGACCTGGCGCGAAGCCACTTCCGGCGACGAGAACGGGTACTCGATCGCGGCCGTCTTCCACGCCATGGACTGGCTGGGCTTCCGCGGCATGTTCGGCCAGCTCAAGCGCACGGCCGACGGCGAGACGTTGTACGGATTCCAGGCCGACGAGGCCGAGAGGGAAACGACCCGCGCCGGCTTGGAACTCGAGCTGACGCCCTTCAACGCGCTCGGGTTCACGTTTTCGTATGCCCACTGGAACCACGACTACCCGAACCGGCCCGACCGGATCGCGGTGTCGGGCGGGGTGCCCGTGCCGGGCGCCCAGCCGATCCCCGGCACGCCCAGCGGCCTGCTGGAGGCCAGCTACGACACCTACACGGTGGAAGTCGACTACACGCCCAGCGAGCGGACGGAAGTCGGCGGCTACTACACGTACGAGAAGAACGAGTCCACGAACCAGTTCTCCACGACCACGGGCGTCAACCTCAACAACCTGCTGAACTACGCGGGCAGCGACCGCGGCGACACGTTTGGCGCCTACGCGATGTTCCAGTTCGTGCCCGACAAGTGGAAGTTCTCGCTCAGGCTGTCTCGGCAGGAAGTGGACGGCCTGATGGACGTGACGGCGAGGGAGGCAGGCACCTTCTATACGCCGGGCCGCACGACGGTCATCCCGCCGGGGACGGGCGGTGCCCAGGACATTACCGACTTCGACGACACGGAGCTGACGACGTTCATCACGGACCTCGCTTACACGTTCGCCAAGGCCTGGACGTGGAGCGTCGGATACGCCTACGAGAAGTACGACCACGCGGACGCCTTCTCGGACGGCACGACGATGTTCCCTCAGTCGGTGCTCTTCTTCATGAAGGCCGACGACGGCCCCTATGAGGCGAACATCGGCTACACGAGACTGATCTACCGCTTCTAGAGCACCGCCAACCACCGGGCCGGCCCTGCGCCGGCCCGGTCGGCCACCCTTCCCGTTCAGCTGGGGTGCCGGGTCAGAATCCCGCCGCTTCGAGGGCCCAGAGAATCTCGGACTCGCGCTCGTCGCGGGGCGCATCCGACACGGCCACGTCGTGCACGTGCAGCAGCAGGAGCTCGACCATCGGCTTGTACCGCAGGTGGCGCTGGCCGCCATCGCCCGGCACCTGCTCGAAGAGCTTGTCGGCGCCGCGATTGAGGACACGCGCGCGGAACACTTCCATCACCACCACCATGTCGGCGTCGTAGAGCGCCGCCATCGTCGTGGCCGCGAGTGACGACAGGCCCCCGGGGTCGAGGCGGGATTTGGAGGGACGAGGGTCGTCGGGCATGGGCGGGTCCGCGTGTTCTCACCGCGATAATCGGCGCGGCCCCGCCCGTCTTGAAATGATGGGGTCGGAGTCGATGTCGCCCCCGCTGGCTCCTTTGCAGTTTCTGAAATCGACTCCGACCCGAATTACTGCGTCACGTACCGCAGCCGAAGTGGGACACCCCGACCGTGGGCTCACCTCCGGACACGCGCTCGGCAAGCACGGCGGCAATGTCGTCGAGCGCCCGGACGAGGATGTCCCCGAGGCGGCCTTCGGCGTCGGTGGCCGCATCGCTCAGCAGGCTGTGCATCTCGTTGGTGCGCGTGTCCAGGCGCAGGGTGAGATGGTAGCGGGTCGAATCGTCGAGATACCGATCGCGGGCTATGTGCATGGCGCCTCGTGACACCGCCGGGGACCAGGCCCCGGCCCTCTCCTACATTACCCTCGAACCGGGTCGGC
>JAFNAJ010000410.1 GCA_017860085.1 Acidobacteriota bacterium
CGCAGCGATACGTCGAATCGACGGCGTGCCTCGATGCGATTCGCGGATGAACGTCGGAGTATAGCGTTATCATTCACCGAGCCGGAACGCAAGCAGGCTGGCCCGGCCCTTCGTCGTATCATCGGCTGGTCATTCTGCAACGGGCGCACCACGAGGGGTTGGGCGCGTGCGCCGCATCACCAGGGGAGCGATGCCCGAGAAACACGTGATCGTGGCCGACGACACGGCATTCGTCCGCGAGCGTTTCTGCGCGGCGCTCGTCGACGCCGGTCACCGTGCCACGGCGGTGCGGACTGCGGGCGAACTGCTGCACGAGGTCCGCACGCACGAGGCCGACATCGACCTCGTCCTGCTGGATCTCCATCTGCCGCATTCACGGGGAGTCGACCTCGTGCGGTCGATCCGCTCCTACGATGACGGCCGCATCGCGATCGTCGTCTTCAGCGGCACGATTCTCTCGGCTGACGAGGTGCGGGAGCTGGCCGCGCTCGGGGTGGCGGGCTACGTCAACGAGTACTGCGGGACCCAGCACATCATGCCCAGCCTCGCGCCGCACCTGTTCCCCGACAACTTCAATCGGCGCACGAGCCCGCGGGTTCCGGTGAGCGTGCCGGTGTCCTACCGGCTGCACACCATGATCGCGTCAGCCGTGACGCTCAACGTGGGCAAGGGCGGTCTCGCGGTGCGCACGATGACCCCACCCGAGCGATCGGCGTCGGTGCGCGTCCGGTTCCGCCTGCCAGGGGCGCCCCGCGATGTCGAGGCCGACGCCCGCGTCCGGTGGACCGATCGGCACCTCGGCATGGGTCTGCAGTTCGAGCACCTCGCGCCCGAGGATCAGGCCATCGTCGACGGGTTCGTCGACCAGCACTTCTTCTCGAGCCGGAAGCTGTAGGGACAAGGCGCTCAGCGCGTGCGAAGCAGGCGCAGCGCGTTGCCCACCACGACGAGCGACGCCCCCATGTCGGCCACCACGGCCATCCACAGGGTGGCGGAGCCACTCAGGCCCAGCACGAGGAAGACGGCCTTGACGCCGAGCGAGAACGCGATGTTGGCGCGGATGTTGCGCACCGCCGCGCGGCTGAGGCGGATCGCCCACGGCACCTTGTTGAGATCGTCGGACATGAGCGCCACGTCGGCCGTCTCGAGCGCTACGTCGCTGGCGGCAGCCCCCATGGCGAATCCGACGTCGGCCACGGCGAGCGCCGGCGCGTCGTTGACGCCATCACCCACCATCGCGACGGGACCGTAGCGCTGCCGCAGGTCGGTGACGGCGGCCACCTTGTCCTCGGGCAGCAGGTCGGCTCGCACCTCGTCGACGCCCACCTGGCTGGCGATGGCCTCGGCCGTGGGTCGCGCGTCGCCCGTCAACATGACGACGTGGGCGATGCCGAGGCGTTTGAGGTCGGCAACCGCCGCCCGCCCGCTGGCCCTCACCTCGTCGGCGACACCGACGATCCCGACTGCACTGCGCCCGGCGGCAACCAGCACGGCGCTCTGTCCCCGCGCCGCAAACGCGTCGAGGTGGTCGTGGGCATCGGGCACGCACAGTTGACGCTCCTCGAAGAGCCGGTGGCTGCCCATCACGAGCGACTCGCCGTTGAGCGTGGCCTCCGCACCCCGTCCCGGCAGCACGCGGTATCCCTCGGCGACCACGTGACTGACGCCTTCGCGTCCGGCGTGGCGCGCAATGGCATGACCGATGGGATGTTCCGAGCGCGCACTGATCGATGCGGCGACCGACAGCACGGTCGAGGCCGAGGCACCGTCGAGAGGCACGACATCGCGGACCTCGAGCACCCCACGCGTGAGGGTCCCCGTCTTGTCGAAGGCGACGGCCTGCACTGCGGCCGTCCGCTCGAGGTGCACGCCGCCCTTGATGAGCACGCCGTGATGCGCGGCGGCCGTCAACGCCGAGACGACCGACACGGGGGTCGAAATGACGAAGGCGCAGGGGCACGCAATGACCAGGAGCACGAGCGCCCGGTAGAACCAGGTCTCGAAAGGCTGGCCCAGGGCCAGCGGCGGGACGATGGCCACCAGCGCGGCGAGCACGATGACCACGGGGGTGTACACCCCCGCAAACCGATCCACGAACGCCTGTGTGGGGGCCCGTTGAGCCTGGGCTCGCTCGACGAGGTGGATGATCCGCGCGATCGTCGAGTCGCGCGCGGGACGCGTCGCGCGCACCTCGATCGCGCCATGCCCGTTGATCGATCCCGCGTAGACAACGTCGCCAGGCTGCTTGGGCACGGGCATCGACTCGCCCGTGACCGGCGCCTGGTTGACGTCGCTGTCCCCGTCCACCACCTCGCCGTCGAGGGCAATCCGCTCACCGGGTCGCACGACGAAAACGTCACCCGCAGTCACCTCGCCCGTGTCGACACGGACGTCCACACCCGCCCGACGCACGGTGACTTCATTGGGCGCGGTATCGATTAGCGCGCGGATCGCCCGACGCGCGCGCTCCATGCTCCGCGCCTCGAGCCACTGTGCCACCGCGAAGAGGAAGACGACCGTCACCGCTTCGAGCCACTCGCCGAGCACGACGGCGCCCGCCACGGCAATGGTCATCAAGACGTTGATGTCGAGCGAGCGGGCCCGGATCGCCGCCACTGCCCGTCGTGCCGTGTAGAAGCCCCCGGTCAGGATGGCTCCGGCGAATGCGCCGATCGCCAGCGGCCGGGGCATCCCGAACGCCTGAGCTGAGACCCCGGTCAGCAGGAGCAGTCCAGAGGCGATGGTGACCACGAGGCGGTGCGAGGTGCCGGGCGCCGCCGCGGCAGGCGCGGCGCCCCCCTGGTCCAGCCAGGCCCGCATGCCCGTGTCGGCAACCGCCTCTGCGATCCGCGAGGCCGAGGCCTGCGACAGGTCGTGGGCCACGCGGAGCCGCTGCGACACGACGTCGGCGGCCACGGCGTGGACGCCGGGTACGCGCTCGAGGCGACGCTCGATGAGCGCGACCTCCTCGTGACAGTCCATCCCTTCGACACGGAACACGCTCTCGGCGTGCACGTCGCACGATGGGCAGGAAACCTGGCGCACCATCATGCCTCCTGCACGTGGCGCCGGCCCTGGTCGAACAGCTGCAGGATGTGCCGGTCGGCGAGCGCGTAGAGCACCAGGCGCCCGTTGCGGCGCGCCCGCACGAGCCGAAGGCTCCGCAGCAGGCGCAGCTGGTGGGACACCGCGGATTCCGAGAGCCCCACCAGGGTGGCCAAGTCGCACACGCACAGCTCTCCCCCGGCAAGCGCACCGATGAGCCGCACGCGCGTGGGGTCGCCCAGCAC
>JAFNAJ010000050.1 GCA_017860085.1 Acidobacteriota bacterium
TCGTGTGGGCCTGCACCTGCGGGTGCCCCAGGGCCGCGGCGCGCACGTCGTCGTCGGTGGCGTCGGCCGGCACCGCGATCCGCGCACGCACCTTGCCATTCACTTGCACCGGGAGGACGACCTCTTCCGCCCTGGCCACCTCGGCGGAGTACACGGGCCACCCGGCCGAGACGATTCCGCCCTGGTGCCCGAGCTGCTCCCACAGCTCCTCGGCCATGTGCGGGGCAAACGGCGCGAGCAGCCGGACCAGCGCCTCGACCGCCTCCCGGAGCACGATGCGCGTCTCGCTGCGGTCCACGACCAAGGGCGTATCGACATCGGCGCGCCGACCGGTCCGCACGCTTCCGGTGCGTTCGCCATACACGTAGAGCTCGTTCACCAGCTCCATGAGCGCGGAGATCGCCGTGTTGAGGTGGACCCGGGGATAGAGGTCGGTCGTCACGCGCCGGATGGTCTCGTGCACCTTCCGCCGCATCGCCCGGTCGGCGTCGTCGAGCGCCGGGCCGGCGTCTGGCGATGGGAGATCGTGCCGGCGATGCAGCGTGTCGCACAACGGATCGACGAAACGCCACAAGCGTGCCAGGAATCTGAAGCTTCCCTCCAACCCGGCATCGGTCCACTCCACCTCCTTCTCGGGAGGCGCGACGAACATGACGTACAGCCGGAGCGCGTCGGCACCGTATCGCTCGATCATCTCGTCGGGATCGACGACGTTGCCCTTCGACTTGGACATCACGGCGCCGTCCTTGAGCACCATGCCCTGTGTGAGCAGGCGCGAGAACGGCTCGTCGTGTTCGACCATGCCGAGGTCGCGGAAGACGCGTGCGAAGAAGCGTGAGTAGATCAGGTGGAGGATGGCGTGCTCGACGCCACCGCTGTAGAAATCCACCGGCGCCCAGTAGCGAACCTTGGCGGGGTCGAACGCCGCCTCCGTGTTGTGCGGGTCGCAGTACCGGTAGAAATACCAGGACGAGTCCACGAACGTGTCCATCGTGTCGGTCTCGCGCCGGGCGGGCCCGCCGCACGTCGGACACGGCACGTCGACGAACTCGGCCAACTGGGCCAGCGGCGAATCGCCGCGCCCCGAGAACTCCGCGATCCTGGGCAGGACGACCGGCAGGTCGCCATCCGGCACTGGCACGATCCCGCACTGCCCGCAGTAGATCATCGGGATGGGCGTGCCCCAGTAGCGCTGGCGCGAGATGCCCCAGTCCTTGAGCCGGAAATGCACGCTGCGGCGACCGAACCCCTCGCGCTCGGCGACGTCAGCCATCGCTTCCCACCCGTCGTGCGATGACATCCCGGAATAAGGGCCCGAGTCGACCAGGACGCCGGAGTCGACGAACGCCGACTCCGGTGCGCTCGACGAACGCTCACCGCCGTCGGGCTGGACGACCACCTGGATCGGAAGGCCGTACTTCTTGGCGAACTCGAAATCCCGCTGATCGTGGGCCGGCACTGCCATCACGGCCCCCGTGCCGTACTCGGCCAGCACGAAGTTGGCCACCCAGATCGGCACCGGCCGCCGGGTGAACGGATTGATCGCGAGACGCCCGGTGTCGAACCCTTCCTTTTCGACCTCCCCGGACATTCGGGCCAGTCGATCCTGGGCCTTGAACCGATCGAGGCTCGCCGTGAACGTGGACGTCCCGCCCGACTCGCGGACGAACTGGTCGACCAGTTCGTGCTCGGGGGCCAACAGGACGAAGGTGGCTCCGTAGATCGTGTCAATGCGTGTGGTGAACACCTCGATGGGACGCCCTGGATGGCCCGACGCGTCCAGCAGCGGGAACTGGACGCGCGCCCCTTCGGAGCGCCCAATCCAGTTCCTTTGCATGGTCAGGACCTTTTCCGGCCAGTCGGCGAGATCGTCGATGGCCCCGAGCAACTCGTCGCCGTACTCGGTGATCTTGAAGAACCACTGCTCGAGGTCACGCAGGGTCACCGGCGTGCCACACCGCCAGCACCCGCCGTCGACCACTTGCTCGTTGGCGAGCACGGTCTGGCAGCTCGTGCACCAGTTGACGCTCGACCGCTTCCGGTAGGCCAGCCCGCGCTCGAACATCCGGATGAACAGCCACTGGTTCCAGTGGTAGTACTCGGGGTCGCACGTCGCCAGCTCGCGTCCCCAGGCGTAGCTGATCCCGAGGCGCTGCAGCTGACCCTTCATGTGCGCGATGTTCTCGCGCGTCCAGGTCTCCGGATGGAGGCGGTTCTTGATCGCCGCGTTCTCGGCCGGCAACCCGAAGGCGTCCCACCCGAACGGGTGGAGCACGTTGAACCCCTGGGCCCGCTTCATCCGCGCTACCACGTCGCCGATCATGTAATTGCGAACGTGTCCGACGTGCGCGTGCCCCGATGGGTAGGCGAACATCACGAGGCAGTAGAACTTCGGACGCGACCGATCCTCGGTCACCTCGAAGGCGCCGGTGTCGGCCCAGCGCTGCTGCCACTTCCGTTGGATGTGCTGAGGACTGAAGTCGGCCACGGTGTCGTGTCTTCGGCCCCGCCGCGAGTCCCGTGTCGGCGCGCTGGCCACTCACCGAAGCCCGAACCAGGCGGCGGATCGCCTACTCATGTCCGGCGCCAAGCGCCGGAACCGCCATTATAGCGTAGGCCAATACGGCGCCTGCACCGCTCGCAGAGCGGCCAGGGCCTCGCGCGCCCGCGACGTATCGCCCTGAACTGGCGTCACCGGTCGCGGCGCCGTCGCGATCGTTTCGAGCGTCACCTCGAGCCCGTCGCCAAGTGCCGGCAGATCGTAGCCGCCCTCGGTCACCACGACGAGGCGGCCCGCGCACGTCTCGACTGCCAGGCTCCAGAGTCTTGCCATCACCGCGCCGAACCCCTCGGTCGACACCCGCATGCCGGCCAGCGGGTCTCGATGGTGGGCGTCGTAGCCGGCGGAGACGATCACCAGTTCGGGCCCGAATGCCTCGAGGACCGGAACAACGACTGATGCGAGCGCGAGATCGTAATCCGCGTCCGTGGCACCCGCCTCGAGCGGGATGTTCACCGTGGTCCCCGACCCGGCTCCCCTGCCGATCTCCGCGACGCCACCGGTCCCGGGGTAGTAGGGATACTGGTGCAGCGAGACGTAGAGCACCGCAGGATCCTCGTAGTACGCCCACTGCGTGCCGTTTCCGTGGTGCACGTCGATGTCGACAATGGCCACGCGTGCCACGCCCGACTGACGGGCGCGCGCCGCCGCGACGGCAACGTTGTTGAACAGACAGAACCCCATGGCGCGGTCGCGCTCGGCATGATGCCCGGGTGGCCGCACGAAGGCTGCCGTTGGATGGTTGCCGGCGACCGCGAGGTCGGCGGCAAGGCACGCCGCCCCTGCCGCCAGCAACGCCACGTGATGGCTGTGGGGCGAGGTGACGGTGTCCGGGTCGAGCGTGACAGACCGGCCGGCGGCGCCAGCCAGGGCCTCGAGGTAGCGGGCGTCGTGCACGCGCCGCAGGTCGTCGTGCCCGGCCGGCGCCGGCTCGACCACCCTGGCGCCGCGTCCGGACCATCGTCGCGCCACCTCGTCGAAGACCGCCGCGCGCGCCACGCGCTCGGGGTGGCCTGCCGGCGTCACGTGATCCGCAAAACGCGGGGACGAGACAATGACGAGGGCCATCAGGTGGGCAGCATAGCCCCACCGCGGCCGCGCTTCAAGGCGAGTCGGCGAGCCCGCGCGCGTGTGTCACCAGCGCAAGCAGGGTGCGCTCGAGCGTGAGGCGTGCCTGCTCCAGGCCCGCCTCGTCGGCGTCAGCCGGGACGTACTGCGGCGGCGCGATACAGAGGGTCACGCGCGTGAACGGCTTGGGAATCTGCGTGCGATCCCAGCTGCGCGCCTCCCAGAACCGACGCGCCTCCGCGTGAAACGGAACGATGGGGCACCCCGACGCCCTGGCGAGCCAGACGGCGCCTGGCTGGACCTTGAGTGCCGGCCCTCGCGGACCGTCCACGGTGAAGGCCGTCGACCGCCCTTGCGCCATGTCGCGCCTGAGCTGCACTAGCGCCCGCACGGCGCCGCGCGAGGTCGAGCCGCGCGCGGTCCCAAACCCGAAGCGCTCGATGATGCGGGCAATCCATTCGCCGTCGAAGTTCTCGCTGGTGATGACCACGATGCCGCGGTCGCGGAAGTAGACCGTCCCGGGCAGGATGCGCCCGTGCCAGAACGCAATGATGGGCGCGTGCCCGGCCCGTTCGA
Organism: Acidobacteriota bacterium; assembly: GCA_017860085.1. Lineage (GTDB taxonomy): Bacteria > Acidobacteriota > Vicinamibacteria > Vicinamibacterales > JAFNAJ01 > JAFNAJ01. The sequence goes on from JAFNAJ010000050.1 coordinate 4,205, forward strand.
CAGCCTCGAGGTGCTCGCGCCCCTCGACCTGCCACCGGTACGTGCGTCCCAACGCTTCGATCAGGGGGTACCCGACCGCGGCGATCGCCGCGGCCTGGAACCGACGGCTACGCGACTGGCGCCAGTCGGCCGGTGCACTCACGCGCTGGTGCCCGCCTGCTGACCACCAGCCCCCGGCACCGTGGCCTTTAGCCTGCCGTCAACGAACGTGAGCAGATCGACCATCTCGACCTGGGCATTCGCGCTGGCCTGTGCCCCCTTCAGCATGATCGAACAGAACGGGCAGGCCATGACCACCGTGCCGGCGCCGGTCGCCTGCAGTTGCTCGAACCGCTCCTGGCTGATGCGCTTGCCGGGCTCGTGCTCCTCGAACAGGAGCCCACCGCCGGCGCCGCAACAGAACGGGTTCTCGCGGTTTCGCACGGGCTCGACCACCTCGGCCCCCACGCGCGCGAGCAACTGCCGCGGTTCCTCGTGTCGCCCGGCGTAGCGCCCCAGGTAGCAGGGGTCGTGGTACGTCACCCGGCCATTGGCCGGGAGCTGAACGTCGCGCAGCAGCTCGGCCACCAGAACGGACGAATGCACGATGTCGCACTCGAAACCCATCATCCGGTAGTCGTGTCCGATGGTCTTCAAGCAGTGCGGGCACGACGTGATGATCTTCCTGACGCCGGCGGCCTTGAAGTCCTCGATGTTCTGCCCCGCCAGTTCCTGGAACATGTACTCGTTGCCCGTTCGCTTCGCCACGTCGCCCGTGCACCGCTCCTTGGCCAGGACCCCGAAGGTCGTGCCCTTCGAGCGGAGGATGTCGAACAGGGCCCGCAGCGATCGCTGGAAGTCGGCCTCAAACGCGCCGGCGCAGCCGAGCCACACCAAATACTCGTGTTTCGCCGGGTCGAACGTCTCGAGCCCTGCCGAGGTGACGAACTTCTGACGCTGATCGTACAGGAGTCCCCAGATGTTCCCACGGCGCTCGAGGTTCGTGTAGACCGGCCCGAGGTACTCCGCCGCCTCACCGTTCGAGGCGAGGCCCCGTCTGGCCCCGATGATCACCGGCAGATGCTCCACCCCGACGGGGCACTGGTTCTCGCAGGCGCCGCAGGTCGTGCACTGCCACAGCACGCCTTCGTCGTAGACCTGGGCGAGCGGACGATCGAGTTGACCGGCGAGCAGGGCATCCTCGTTCTGCAGAATCAACCGCTTGGGGTTCAGCGGCTTGCCGGTGGCGTAGGCCGGGCAGTTCTCCTGGCAGCGCCCGCACTCGACGCAGGTGAAGGCGTCGAGCACCTGCTTCGACGGCAGGTCCTTGAGCTGCTCGAGGCCCACTTCCTCCTTCTCGAAGTCGAGGTTGGGCAGGGTGGCGAGCACCGGCGACTTGAGGAAGACGGTCGCGGGCGAGAGCAGCAGGTGCAGGTGCTTCGAGTTCGGAATCAGGGCGAGGAAGACGAGGATCACCAGCATGTGAACCCACCAGTTCACGCGCTGGACTGCCCCTGGCTCGAGCCGGAAATCGAGCAGGAAGGTGATCATCAGTGTCGCGATGAAGAAGCCGATGAGAATCGATTCCTTCGAGACCGTCGCCCCAAGGGCGGGTGGTCTGACAATGCCGCGACGGATGATCAGGAAGACGATGCCGCCGAGCACCGCCAGGCAGAACGGCACGAGCAGCAGCTTGTAGGCGTGGAACCAGGCCGCCCCCGTCAGGTTGACGATGCCCAACCCGTAGAGCATCTCGACGAGGGTGTAGACACCAAACGCGCAGAACCCCCAGAACACGAACAGGTGCGCCGTGCCGACCCAGGGTTTGGCGCGGATGACCCGTCCCTGGAAGACGACATCGACGAGGAACCGCCGGACGCGGAACGGCAGGTCGTCGAGCGAGAAGTTGTTGGGTGCGCCCCGGATGAGTCGAACGCGGGTGGCCAGCTGCTTGGCGAACCACGCCATCAGGGCAGCGAAAACCAGCCAGAAGACGAGGATTTCGACTCCGCGCATGGGTCTCCCCCGGGGGCGCAGCCGACCGGCTATTCCTTCAGGGCGCTGATGATCGCTGGCACGATCTCGAACAGATCGCCGGTGATCCCGTAGTCGGCAATCTCGAAGATCGGCGCCTCGGCGTCCTTGTTGATGGCCACGATGGTCCGTGCACCCTTCATCCCGACCACGTGCTGGATCGCCCCCGAGATGCCGAGCGCCAGATACAGCTTGGGCGCGACGGTCTGACCCGAGCTGCCCACCTGGCGTTCCATCGGCAGCCACCCCGCGTCGCAGATCGGGCGCGAAGCGGCCAGCTCGGCCGACAGGGCCGTCGCGAGGTCCTGGGCGATGGGAATGTGCTCGGGCCCCTTGATGCCGCGTCCCACGGACACGATCCGCTCCGCCTGCGTGAGGTCCACCGCCTGCTTGGCCTCGCGGAACGGCGCCTCAGGCTTCTGTCGCACCGAGGTCGGGTCGACCGTCGCGGCCACCTGCCGCAGCGGCGCGGGCGCGCTTCCCCGATTGACCTGGTCGACCTTGAACGCGCCCACCTGGAACGACACGAGGTGCGGTGCCGGCCCCTCGGCCACCAGGTCCGCATACAACTTCGCCTGGAACATCGGCCTCGCGAACGCGAACCCGCCGTCGTGAGGCTTCACGGCCACGACGTCGGTGATGATCGCGCGATCGAGGGCCGCGGCCAGCCGAGGCGCGAAATCACGCGTCTGGTAGGTGTGTGTGAAGAAAACGTGCGACGGCTGCTCGGCCCTGATGAGGGCCGCCAGCGCCTGCACGAACCCGTCGGCCGTGTAGGCCGCCAGCGCCCCATGCTCGACCTGCAGCACCTCGGTCACGGATGCGCCGGCGAGCTCGGCCGCCGCGTCGCCCACCTGGCCGCCCAGCACGGCGACCTTCACCGGCTGGCCCGACTGCTGGGCGGCCACGATGGGCTCCCAGCTCGCCCGGTTCAGCTTGCCTTCCCGTTGTTCAGCGATGACGAGAATCATAGGCCTGTCCTAGAACACGCGCGCGTCTTCGCGCAGGATGCGGACCAGTTCTTTCGCCGCATCGGCGGTCGAGCCGCCAATCATGCGGGTCTCCTTGGTCTTGGTTGGGAAATAGAGCCTCACGATCCGCTGCCGGGCCGCCAGCCCCGGCGGCGGCGTGGCGCGACGGATCTCCTTCTTCTTGGCCGCCATGATGCCCTTGAGCGTCGCGTAGCGCAGCTGGTTGATTCCGCTCTGGATGGTCAGCAGCGCCGGCAACGGCATCGACACCCACTGGAACCAACCGCCCTCGAGCTCGCGCTTCACGCGTAGCGTGCGGTCGGTGACCTCCACCTCCATGATGATGGTCGCGTGGGCGAGGCCCAGCCGCTCGGCCAGCAGTACGCCGACCTGGGCAAACCCCTGGTCGTCAGACTGCAGTCCCGTGAGCACGAGGTCGAACTGCTCGTCGCGCATCGCGCTCGCCAGCGCATCGGCCAGCACGAAGGCGTCGGCCGTCGCCAGCCCCTCGTCTTCGACGTGCACGGCGCGGTCGGCGCCGCGAGCGAGGGCCTCGCGCAGCACCTGCGACACGCGCGCCGGCCCTGCCGAGCACACCACCACCTCGCCACCGTGCTTCTCTTTCAGGCGGAGTGCCTCCTCGAGCGCATACGCATCGGGTTCGTTCATCTCGAACGAGGCATCCTTGTCCCGCACCCAGGTCCCGGCGTCGTCCACACGGAGCTGCCACTCCCGCGTGACGACCTGCTTCACACACACCGCGATTTTCATAGGCATCTCTCGAAGAGGGGGCGCGGTCCCGGCCCGAGGTCCGGCGGGCCGTTCTGCCGCACTGCGGCATTCTATCGCAGGCCGGGCCCAGGTGGTAGCCCGTTCCAGATCGGGCTACTCGGCGTAGCGTTTGAAGAGCAGGGCGGCGTTGGTCCCGCCGAACCCGAACGAGTTGGAGAGCGCGTAGTTGACCGTCGCCTCGCGCCGCTTCAGCGGGACGTAGTCGAGGTCGCACTCGGGATCGGGCTCCTCCAGGTTGATCGTGGGCGGCACGATTTGGTGCTTCAGGGTGAGCACCGTGATTCCTGCCTCGAGGCCGCCCGCCGCACCCAGCAGGTGGCCGTGCATCGACTTGGTGGACGAGATCGCCAGCCGCGGGGCGTGGTCGCCGAAGCACCGCTTGATGGCCAGCGTCTCGAGACGGTCGTTGTGCGGCGTGGACGTGCCGTGTGCGTTGATGTAATCGACCTGCGACGGCGCAATGCCTGCGTGGTCAATGGCCATCCGCATCACCCGGAAGCCGCCGTCACCGTCCTCGGAGGGCGCGGTGATGTGGAAGGCGTCGGCCGAGAGGCCGTAACCGACCAGTTCGCCGTAGATCAATGCGCCGCGGCGGAGCGCGTGCTCCAGTTCCTCGAGGATGAGGACACCGGCCCCCTCCCCGATGACGAAGCCGTCCCGGCCCCTGTCGAATGGGCGGCTGGCCCGCGGCGGCTCGTCGTTGCGCGTCGACAGGGCACGCATCGCGCCGAAACCGCCGACCCCCATGGGGGTGATGGCGGCCTCCGAGCCGCCAACGATCATCACGTCGGCGTCACCGCGACGGATGATCTCGCCGGCGTCCCCCACGGCGTGCGCCGAGGCCGAGCACGCGGTGCACGTCGCCAAGTTCGGCCCCTTCGCCCCAAACCGTATCGAGACCTGGCCCGAGGCCAGGTTGATGATCGACGAGGGGATGAAGAAGGGCGAGATGCGCCGGGGGCCACCCTCGAGCAGCGCCTTGTGCTCGCGCTCGATGGTGCTGAACCCCCCGATGCCCGACGCGATGAAGACGCCGACCCGCGTCGGGTCGTCGAGCGGCAGGCGCAGCTTCGCGTCGTCGACGGCGAACTGGGACGCGGCAATGGCGTACTGGATGAAGACGTCCATCTTCTTGACGTCCTTCTTGTCGACGAACTGCAGCGGGTCGAACCCCCTCACCTCGCCCGCGATGCGCGTCGAGAACTCCGACGCGTCGAAGTGCGTGATGGGCCCGATGCCACTCTGGCCCGCGCAGAGCGCCTCCCAGTTCGCCGCCGTCCCGACGCCCAGCGACGACACGAGACCGACCCCGGTGACGACGACTCGTCGTGCCACGGCGACCGCCTCGCTACTTCTTGGCTTTCGCGTGAGACTCGATGTACTCGACGGCTTCCTTCACGCGGGTGATCTTCTCGGCGTCCTCGTCGGGAATCTCGATGCCGAACTCCTCCTCGAATGCCATGACGAGCTCGACCACGTCGAGCGAGTCGGCGCCGAGGTCGTCGACGAACGACGCGTCGGCGGTCACCTCTTCCTCGTCCACGCCAAGCTGCTCGACGATGATGCTCTTCACCTTGTCCGCAACCGCCATTAGATCCTCCTAGAGATACAGGCCGCCGTTGACCGCGAGCACCTGGCCCGTGACGTACGCGGCGGCGTCGGACGCCAGGAAACACACTGCGGCCGCCACATCGTCAGGCGTGCCGAGACGCCCCAGAGGAATCTGGGACGCCCAGTCGGCCTGCGCCTGACTCGTGATGGCCCGCGTCATGTCGGTGTCGATGAGGCCCGGCGCCACCACGTTGACCGTGATGCCGCGCGAGGCCACTTCACGCGCCAGCGACTTGGCGAAACCGATGATGCCCGCCTTCGACGCGGCGTAGTTCGCCTGCCCGGCATTGCCCATCTGCCCGACCACCGAGCTGATGCAGACAATGCGTCCTGAGCGCTGCCGGATCATGGGCTTGACGACCGCCTGCGCACAGAGAAACGTGCCGGTGAGGTTCGTCGCCAGCACCGCGTCCCAGTCCTCCCGTTTCATGCGCAACAGGAGCTGGTCGCGCGTGATACCGGCGTTGGCGACGAGGACGTCGACCCGCCCGTGTTGCTCGAGCGTCGCGCGCACCATCGCCTCGATCGACGCGGCCTCGGTGAGCTCGAGCGGCAGGGCCGTCGCCTTGCCCCCGCTCGCGGTGATCGCGTCGGCGGTTGCCTGCGCGTTGCTGCCGCGGGCTGCCGCCACGACCGTGGCGCCGGCGGCCCCCAGGGTCACCGCAACCGCCCGGCCGATGCCGCGGGAGGCCCCGGTCACGATCGCGACCTTGCCAGAGAGGTCGAGCCTCACGAGCCCTGAAACAGCGCCTCCATCGCCGGCGTGCCGAGGTCGCCGTCGGTGTTGAAGACCGTCGCGTCCGCCACGATCTTGCGCACAAGGCCGCTCAACACGGTCCCGGGACCCACTTCAACATACGTGCGGACGCCTTCGGATGCAAGGCGCTGCATCACCGCCTGCCACTGCACGGGGCGCGACACCTGACGCACGAGCGCCTCGATCGCCGCCGCTGCATCACGCCGCGGCTCCCCGTCCACGTTGGCCACCACCGGGATGCCTGGCGCCGACACCGCGAGTCCCCTCAGCTCCGGCGCGAGGCGCGCCTCGGCCGGCCGCATGAGCGCGCAGTGGAAGGGCGCGCTGACCTTGAGCGGGATCACGCGCTTGGCGCCCATGGCCTTCGCACGCGCGCCGGCGCGGTCGACCGCTGCCCGACTGCCGGCGATCACGATCTGTCCCGGCGCGTTGATGTTCGCCGCACTGACCACGTCGCCCTCAGCCGCGTCGACGCACGCCGCCGCGACCTCGTCGGCGTCCAGCCCCAGGACGGCAGCCATC
>JAFNAJ010000411.1 GCA_017860085.1 Acidobacteriota bacterium
GTGGCCCTGCTGCTGCTCCCGCCGCTGTTCTTCCACTTCTCGCTGGTCTTCCCCGATCGGCCCAACGCCTGGGTGCGGAGCGCGCGTGGCCGGGTCGTGCTGCCGCTCATCTACGCCCCTGCCGTGATCCTTGGCCTGCTGAGGGGGGTGGCGATTCTTGGCATCTTCGGTGAGGGCGCCGAGACGACGCTGGCGCTCACGCGCGTCGACCGCCTGGAGATGCTTCACCTCGCGGTTGGCATGGTGGGCGGCTTCGCGGTGATGACCCGGGCGCTCGGCCGCGTCCGGTCGGTGACGGCACGTCGCCAGTTGCGCTGGATCGTCTGGGGCACGGCGCTGGGCGGGCTGCCGTTTGTCGTGACCTACGTGCTCCCGTTCGCGTTCGGTGCCGCGCCATGGCCGCGCGTGGAGTTGCTCGTGCTGCCCCTCGGCCTGGTGCCGCTCGCCTTCGCGTCCGCCGTCGTGCGCTACCGGCTGATGGACGTCGAGGTGATTATCAAGCGCGGCCTGGTTTACGCGACCGCCATCTCGGCGATTGCCGCGATCTACGCCGTGATCCTCCGGCTCGCCACCGAGGTGTTCCTGCAGGGCGCGCAGCAACACACCACCGCGATTGCCGTGCTGGCGACCCTGGCTGTCGTGCTGCTCGCCCCGCTCGTCAAGAACGCCGTGCAGACGGCGCTCGACCGCGCGCACTACCGCGAGCGCTACGACTACCGCCGCGCCCTCGTTGGATTCGCGCGTGATCTCAGCAGCGACCTCGACCTGCAGCGATTGAGCGAGCGGCTCGTCGAGCGCGTGCGCGAGACGCTGGTCCTCGACCGGATGGCCCTGCTCATCGCTCCCGTCAGTTCGCCGGGAGAATGGGCCCCGATCAGGGCCGACGGCTTTGACGATCGTCAGCGGCTGAGGCTGGAGAAGGCCAGCGGCATCGGCTCGCGTGTCGAGTCGGGTCACCCGGTGGCGCTCGACGACCCGCTGACGGCTCGGCGGTTCTCGGTCGAGGAAGTGGAGGCGTGGCGCGAGCGCGGCGTGCACTACTTCGTGCCCTGCGTGTCGAAGGACGGCACCATCGCGGTGATGCTGCTCGGCGGCAAGGAGAGCGGCGAGCCGCTCTCGAGCGAGGACATGGCGTTGCTGGCGGCCGTCGCCGGGCAGGTGGCCACGGCCCTCGAGAACGGGCGCCTCTACCAGCAACTGCGCGTCAAGGCCGACGAACTGAACCGGCTCCGCGAGTTCAGCGAGAACATCATCGCGTCGCTGAACGATGGCCTCGTCGTGGTCGGCCTCGACGACCGGGTGGTCCGTTGGAACCCCGCGTTGGAGGGGCTGTACGGCATCGCGCCAGGGGGCGCCGTGGGCCAGCCGATCGACGCGCTGTTCGAGCCGTCGTTCGTGGCCGGTCTGCGCGCCGCGAGGACGGAGGCGAGCGGGCCCGGCGCGGTCTTCCGGATGCCGCTGTCGTCCCGCCATGCCGAGCCACGGTCACTGCTCGTGAACGTGGCCGTCGCCCCGCTGCGGACCCCCGATGGCAAGGTGGCGGGCACGATCGTCATCATCGAGGACACCACGACCCGTGCCAGGCTCGAGGAGCAGCTGCAGATCGCCGAGAAGATGGCGTCCATCGGGCTGCTGGCCGCGGGCGTGGCCCACGAGGTCAACACGCCGCTCACGGGCATCTCCAGCTACACCCAGATGCTGCTGGAGGGCACCACCGCCGACGACCCCAAGGCGCTCCTGCTGCAGAAGATCGAGCGGCAGACCTTCAGGGCGGCCAAGATCGTCAACGGCCTGCTGAACTTCGCCCGGCCCGTCCACACCGACCGTGGACCGGTCGACATGCACGACGTCATCAACGACGTGCTCTCGCTGCTCGAGCACCAACTGCACAGCGGTCGCATCCAGATTCGACGCGAACTGGCCCCTCAGGCGCCGGTCGTCCTCGGGGTGGAGCACAAGCTCCAGCAGGTGTTCCTCAACCTGTTCCTGAACGCACGTGACGCCATGCCCAAGGGAGGATGGCTCACCATCTCGACGCGGAGTCAGCAGGGCGCCGCGATCATCGAGGTCGGCGACACGGGATCGGGGATTCCGACCGAGCAGTTGTCGCGGATCTACGACCCCTTCTTCACGACGAAACCGCTCGGCAAGGGTACCGGGCTCGGCCTCTCGATCACCTACGGCATCGTCCAGGAGCACGGCGGCTCCATCGACTGCGCCAGTGCGCCCGGTAAGGGCACGCGCTTCACGCTCACACTGCCGCTGGCGACGACGGGACGGGACCGGCTTGAGCAGACAGCCACGTGACCGATCAGATCGCTCCCCGGAAAGGCACGATCCTCGTCGTCGATGACGAGGAGATCATGCGGGAGATCCTCGAGACGGTCCTCGTGCGCGAGGGATACGACGTACGACTCGCCGGCACGGGCGAGGAGGGGCTCGAGGCTGCCCGCAGCATGCCCTTCGACGCGGCCATCGTCGACGTGATGATGCCCGGCATCAATGGCATCACGACGCTCGAGGAGCTGCGCAAGATCGACGACGAGCTCCCGGTCGTGATGATCACCGCGTTCGCCTCGGTCGAGACGGCGATCGCGGCGATGAAGAGCGGCGCGTTCGACTACGTGACCAAGCCGTTCAAGCACGACGAGGTGCTCGTCGTGCTCCACAACGCGGTCGAGCGGCGCCGACTCGTCAACGAGAACCGCGCGCTCCGCCAGAACCTGCAGGCACGGCACCACAAGTTCGCCAACATCATCGGCGGCAGTCCGCGGATGCGCCAGGTGTTCGACCTGGTCATCCAGGCGGCCCCGAGCCGGTCGACCGTCCTGGTGTACGGCGAGAGCGGGACGGGCAAGGAGTTGGTGGCCCGGGCACTGCACACCCACTCGCCGCGCGTGGACCGACCGTTCGTCACCGTCAACTCGGGCAGCCTGCCGCCCGACCTGCTCGAGTCGAACCTCTTCGGGCACGTCAAGGGCGCCTTCACGGGCGCCGTCTATCCCAAGAAGGGGCTGTTCGAGATTGCTGACAAGGGCAGCATCTTCTTCGACGAGATCGGGAACGTCCCGCTCGAAACCCAGGCCAAGCTGCTGCGCGTGATCCAGGAGCGCGAGTTCATGCGTCTCGGCGGCGTCGAGACGATCAAGGTCGACGTGCGAATCATCGCGGCGACCAACGTCGACCTCAAGCGCATGATGGAGGAAGGCCGGTTCCGGGAGGACCTGTACTATCGGCTGCACGTCATCACCATCACCCTGCCGCCGCTGCGCGA
>JAFNAJ010000412.1 GCA_017860085.1 Acidobacteriota bacterium
ACCATCGCGTAGCGCCGGGCCAGGAGTGGGTCATCAACGCCGGCCTGTTGGGTGCTGTTCATGGCGGAAGCCGAGGGCGCCGTCCGGTCGCGCAGGCAGGCTCCACTGCCGAGCGCCGCAGCAATCGCGGCCAGGATGCCGAACTGTCCGGCAGGACGCTGCCAGCAGACCATCGCGCTATCCCGGGGGCCTCTTCACATTGTACCGACTCGAGGGGGACAGGCACCGTTTTTCGATTGTCGGGCTGCCGACACCTCGCAAGGCCTCTACGGTCGCAGCGTGATCGTCAGCGTGCCCACCGGCCCCCCCGTCGGCAACTCGAGGCCGACGCGGGTCACCGTTGCGCTGCGCTCGATCACGCGGCCGCCGTCGACGCTCGTGACCGGGGCGCCGTGAAAGCGGACCTCGTACGAACGACCGGGTACGCCCTCGACGTCGAGGACCCAGGTCGTGCCAGTCCAGCGGAAGTCGGTGAGGCGGAGCCCTTCGCTCTCCTGTCCTGGCGTGAGCTGGCTGACGACCGGCTCTGGCTGCAGCCCTCCCGTCCACCTGACCTGCACGGTGACGGGTCGCGATCCGAGGCGGATGAACTCGGGAACCGCGCCCAGTCGGTTGCGCGCGTCCGCCAGCGGCACGCCGGCGGACGTCTGCCCGGCCACGTCGAGCGCCGTGCGCACGCGCCGGCCGTCGACGGTGGCGCCAACCAGTGTGGCGCCGGGTGGCAGGGGAGGATCGACGTGCAGCGAGATTTCCGGTCCGGTAGCGACGAGCCTCGCGGTGAACGATCCGGGCGCTTGCGCCAGCTCGACGCGAAGCCTGGTCGCACCCACGCGCAGCCGATCGACGACCACGCGGTCCCAGTGCGGGGGCAGCTGTGGCGCGAGCCGCGCCGCGCCACGGGGCGCATCGGGCTGCCAGCCGAGCAGCCCGCTCATCACGGGGCTGACGAGCATCGACGTCGCGAAGAACTGGTGGGGGACCGCCGTGTCGAGCGGGCGGTAATACGCGCCCGAGAGGAGTTCTGGATGGCGTCCCCGCGACCAGTCGAAGGCCATCTGCGACAGCGCGTCGACGAGCGGGAAGCCCGCCCACGGGCGGCCGTACGCGTAGTGCCCGAGGGCGACGAAGCCCGTGACGAACGGCCACACAGCGCCCATGTTGTAGTGCGTGGGTCCGTAGAGCGGGTGGTCGCTTGCGAGCATGCGCGTGCCCCAGTCAGCGGTCATGCGGGCACCGGCGAGCTTGGCGAGCGTGGCGCGTGCCTTGTCGGCCTCGAGCAGGGAGAAGCTGGCCGCTGTTGCCGGCCACACGGTGAGGGCGTCGTTGGTCTGGCCCGAGCGGAGCACGCCGAACGCGTGGTGCGCGCGCGCGGCGAGCCAGTACTTCTCGTTGAGCGAGGTGCGTGCGCGATCGAAGGTCGCTCCCGCCTCCGAGACCAGGCCAGCCTCGCCCCTGGCCATGGCCATCTCACGCATGGCGGCGAGCGCCTCGATCCACACGGCCGCCAGGTAGATGTCCTGGTGGATATCCGCACCGATCTCGCCGACCTCGATCGCGCCGAGCCCGCCCGTGGTGTTCTCGATGATGCCGTCGCCGTCGGTCTCCACCGTACGGCACCACGCGTAGGCCCTCTTTACGCGCGGCCACAGCTCGTCGAGCAGCGCCTCGTCGCCCGTCGTCCGCCAGTAGCGCCACACGGCAAGGACCCAGAACGGCGTGGTGTCGGCGTGATAGTACGGGTACGGATAGTCCGTGAACCACGGGATCCGCGCCGCGGCTTGCGAGACCTCGTGCGCGATCTTCCCATCGTCTCGTTGGTACTTTGCGAGGAAGCGGAGACCTGAGGCGACCTGGTCGGTGAGGCCGAGCGACGACATCGCGAGCGAGTTGATGGCCGCGTCGCCGCCAAAGAACCAGCCGAATCCCGGTCGGGCCCCTCGGCCCGACGGACCCCAGCCGGCGACGAGCCCGCAGCCAAGGTCGGGATTGCAGACGAGCTGCTCGTCGAGGTTCACCTTCGCCCACTCGAGCGAACGGTTGAGCCGCGTGTCGGGCGTGTTGATCGACGTCGCATCTGCGCGAAGGGCGCCGGCGTGCGCTCGTCGCTCGGCGTAGAGGCGCTCGGCCTGGGCGAGCAGCCGGTCGTAGGTGGCACCCACCTCCTCGCGTGGCGCGATGCCGGCCGCGACGATGATCGGGATGAACTCGCGCGTGACACGGTCCCGATCCACCGGGATGGTGAACACGTTCGGCGCGTCGGGGATTGCGTGCGCCGGGTGCGTGGACGCTACCGTCGCCCACGGCGAGCCGATGAACGCGTTGTGCCGACGCAGGCTCTCGGAGAGGAGGAAGGCCTTGCGGGCGACGTTCCAGGACGCATATTGGCCACCGAGCCCTGCTGGCCAGGCGTACTGAAGCGCGGTCTGGAAGCTGACGACGACAGCGAGGTCGGTGAACGTGCGCACATCGAGCAGCACCAGGAGTCCCGGCTCATCGAGCGGCGCGAGGATGTGCTGGCGAACAGTGAACGAGGCGTGGGAGTACGTAATCGTCGTGAGCTCGGGACGCACCTCGACCGTGCGCGCGACATCGGCGCCTCGGACGGGGTCCTCGTAGTCGGGGATCCTGAAATCGAGGCGGAAGCGCTGAGCCAGCTTCAGCGGGTGCACCCAGATTTCGGCGTCGCCGGTCTCGGTGCCGAGCCATGCCGCGCGGCGTCCGACCACGCCAAGGTACTGTTGGGGCCGAACGTCGCCGAGGAGGCCGATGGGCGACGGCTCGACGGCGAATCGCGGAACGACGGGCTGCGAAGGCTGCGCAGCGACGGGGTGTGGCCCCAGGGTCCACGCCCCGAGCGCCAGGACGAGCCCGGCGAAGGCCCGAAGTCGGTGGATCGAACGCCTACCGCCGAGCCTTCTCATAGGTCCCCATCAGCTGCGCCTCGGCCAGGACGTGGCCCTTCATGGCCCGCTCCAGGTCGGCCTTGGTCGGTTCGTGGAGATCGCCGAGCGTGCGGCTGAGCGCGTAGAGCTTGAAGAAGTACCGGTGGCGCCCGATGGGCGGGCACGGGCCGCCGTACCCCGTGCGTTTCCAGTCGTTCCTGCCCTGTCGCGTGCCCGGAGGCAGCGTTGTGGCGGCCACGGCGGCCGGCAAGCCCGCGCTGTCCGGCGGCATGTCGTAGAGCACCCAGTGCACCCACGTCATCTTGGGCGCTTTCGGGTCGGGCGCATCCGGGTCGTCCACGATGAGGACGAGACTCTTCGCGC
>JAFNAJ010000413.1 GCA_017860085.1 Acidobacteriota bacterium
TGCCCACGGCGCTCTACGCGGCGCTGGCGGGCCTCATGTGGGTCAACCATCGCCGGCACCCGGAAGACGAGCCGGGCATGGGCGAGGCCAGTGAGGAGACCGCGCACGGGGCGGCGCACCGAAACGGAGAGGTGCAGCGATGAGCGCGCCGCACAGCGACCGTCCACATCGCGTCACCAAGCCGTTCTTCACCTTCGGCACGGTGTCGCTGCTGATCGCCATGGGCGTCGGCTACGCGTTCGGCGTCACACGCCTGCTGATGGGCCTGGGCCAGGTCACCAACCTCGACAACCACAACCCGTGGGGCATCTGGATCTCGTTCGACGTGGCCTGCGGCGTGGCGCTGGCGGCCGGCGGCTTCACGACGGCCGCGCTGGTCGACATCTTCGGGCGCCGGAAGTACAAGGCGCTGCTCCGCCCCGCCATCCTCACGGCGTTTCTGGGCTACCTGTGGGTGGCCATCGCCCTGAGTTTCGACCTCGGCCGCTACTGGAACATCTGGCGGCCGATCTTCAACTGGCAGGGCAACTCGGTGCTGTTCGAAGTCGGGATGTGCGTGACCGCCTACCTCATCGTGCTGGCGGTGGAAATGAGCCCCTCCATGCTGGAAGGGCTGAAGGGGCGCATCGACCACAACGAATGGGGCGCCGCGCTGCTCCGGAGGGTCGAGCGGCCGCTGATGGGCATGTATGCGGCCGTGCGCGTGGTCCTGCCGCTGTTCATCGTCGCGGGCGTGGTGCTGTCCTGCATGCACCAGTCGTCGCTCGGCACGCTGATGCTCATCGCGCCGACCAAGATGAGCCCGCTCTGGGACACGAGCGTGCTGCCGCTGCTGTTCCTCTTCTCGGCGTTCATGGTCGGCTTCCCGATGGTGATCCTCGAGTCGATCTACGCGAACATCAGCTTCGGGCGAGACCCGGAGATGGAGCTGCTGACGCCGCTCGCAGGCATCATCCCCTGGTTCATCGGCGCCTACGCCCTGCTGAAGTTCGGCGACCTGGCGTACCGGTTCGGCGCGCTGGACCTGCTCGCGCGCCCAGCCGCGACCACCTCGCTGGTGGTCGAGATCCTGGTGGGCGTCGTGGCGCCCTTCCTGCTGCTGCTCAACAAGGCCGTGCGCCGATCGGTGGGCTGGCTGTTCCTCGCCGTGGCGCTCATCATCTTCGGCGTGGTGCTGAACCGCATCAACGTGTTCCTCGTCGCCTACGACCCCCCGTACTCGGCGCGCTCGTACTTCCCCTCGGTCGGGGAGATCGCGATGACCATCGCGATTGTCTCGAGCATCCTGTTCTGCTACCGCTTCTTCGTCACGTTCTTCCCGATCCTGCCGGGCTTCCAGCCGCAGCGCACGGCCGAACTGGCGCGCCTCCGCGAGGAGCGGGCCCGCACCGTGAGTCCGTTCTGGACCTGGGTGATCCGTGGCGTGGCGGCCGCCTTCCTGGTCGGCTTCGTCGCGGTGTACAACGTGGTGCACGTGACGGCGGAGCGGGGCACGTTGCGGCTGGTTGCGGACGTCCAGCGCGTGCAGGCCGCCGCTCCCGTGTTCGCGAAGGTCCCCTCCTCGCGCCCGGGCCGCCCGCCCGGTTACGAGAACTTCTACGTGCTGGCGAGCGCGTTCCTGGCCGAACGCTCGGACGACTACGAGCCGGTGCCGTTCTCGCACCGAATCCACGACCAGCTCACCGGAGGCGACTGCGGCGCCTGCCACCACCGCTTCTCCGCTGACCCCAGCGACCGGGTCGGTGTGGGGCTGGCGGAGTACCACGCGCAGTTCGAAGTGAAGCTGGGCGGCGCGTGCTCGACCTGCCACCAGGACATGCAGGAGAAGGTGCCGCAGGGCTGCCAGCATTGCCATGGGGCGCCGTACGAAGCGGACTCGCCGTCGAGGATTGGACTCAAGGGTGCGTATCACCGCCAGTGCATCGGTTGCCACGAGCGCCAGCCCGCGACGGCATACGCGCCGACGGCGTGCAACAGCTGCCACCACCCGTGGACGCCCGACCACGGTTCTCTGGTCGATCTGACCGGGAAGCCGAGGCCCCAGGAGGTCACGGGAATGTGCCTGTCCTGCCACCCGCAGGTCGGGCGCGACATCATGGCCACCGCCCACTGGCGGTGGCAGGGGTACTCGCCGACGATCAAGGGGTACGAGCACCGGGCCGACGTCAGCCTGACCATGATGGTCAACAACACCTGCATCTCGATCGGCTCGAACATGCAGGAGTGCGCGTCGTGCCACATCGGGTACGGCTGGGTGGACGAGAAATTCGACTTCTCCAACCCGAACAACATCGACTGCCTGGTCTGCCACGACACGACGGGCGTGTATCGCAAGGAACCGAAGACCGGAGGCATGCCCCACCCGTCGCTCGACCTGGTCGAGATCGCGAAGAAGGTCGGCCGGCCCTCGCGGCGGGAATGCGGATCGTGCCACTTCGCGAGCGGCGGGGGCCCGTACACCAAGCACGGCGATCTCGAGCCCGCGCTGGTCGAGCCGCCGGCCGACCTCGACATGCACATGGGCAGGCTCAACATGCGGTGCCAGGACTGCCACCTGAGCGTCGAGCATCGCATCGCGGGCATGTCGATGAGCGCGCCGTCGGTCGAAGGCCGGGTGCGCTGCGAGCGCTGCCACGGCGAGACGCCGCACGGCGTGGCGGGCATCCTGAGCCGGCACCTCGACGACCACGTCCGGGCGGTGGCGTGCGAGACCTGCCACATCCCGTCGATCGCGCGCGCCCTGCCGACGCTGCTGCGGCGCGACTACTCGGCGGCCGGGGCCAACAGGCCGGCGGGCATGGACCGCCACGGCATGCCGCAGTACGACAAGCGCTTCGGGACGCTGACCTGGGGCAAGAACGTCGTCCCCAGCTACCTGTGGTCGGATGGCACGCGCAACGCGTCGCTGGTCGGCGGCGCGATCGACCCGTCCGCACCGGTGGTCCTGAACGCGCCGGTGGGGGAGAAGCGGAACCCGTCCGCGCGCATCTATCCGTTCCAGCTGCACGAGGCCGTGCAGCCCTACGACACCGTCAACAAGGTGCTGGCGCTGCCGATGCTGATAGACGGCTACTGGGACCACTTCGACTGGTCGAAGGCCATCACGGACGGGATGAAGCTGGTGAACGTCCCCTACTCCGGCTCGTACGGGTTCGTCGAAACCCGGATGTACTCGTCGGTGCACCACCAGATCGTCGCCGCCAAGCAGGCGCTGGGCTGTTCCGACTGCCATGCCGTCGAGGCCATCGAGTGCACGCG
>JAFNAJ010000414.1 GCA_017860085.1 Acidobacteriota bacterium
ACGCCCACGGCGCGTGACACGCGCCCTCCCCATGCGGGCCCGAGCGAGCGGTACTTCAAGCCGGCGAACTCTGCAGGCCCGCGTTCGGCTTTCTTGTCGGCGTCGCTGGCCTGACCGGACACGCTGGCCTGTCCGACCGCCAACGCCACGAACAGGGCGGCAGTGACGATCAGGAACCGGAACCAGTGCGCGAGACGGGGTGAGGATGCAGACATGAGTGGACCTCGCGGTGAATGCCCGCCCCGCTATTCGGGACGCTCCATCGGGGGCAGGACGGCCAGGAAGTCTTCGGTGAACCGCCGCACGTAGCTGTCGAGCAGCGCGTGCACGCGGTTGAGGTCTGGTGAGTGAACGATGAGTCCGACGTGATGACGCTTGCGCACGCGGTGCGCGATCTCGGGATCGGTGTACGCCGCCGTGTCCGGCCACTCCTGTCGCGCCAGGGCCAGCGCGACGCCCGCATAGTCGTGCCGGGCAGGCGGCAGGCGGTAGGGCACCTCGTCGCGCGACAGCTCCACGTTGGCCCACTCGCGCCACAGGTTGATGCCCGATGCTGCCTCGAGCATCTCGGCGATGTAGGCGCCGCCGACGCGCGCCGCGACCTCCAGGAAGTAGAAGCGCCCGTCGGTGCCCCGGATGAACTCGGCGTGCGTCGCGCCTCGCACGAGCCCGAGCGTTCGCAGGAGCTCACGGTTGATGGTGTGCAGGGCGTGCTCGTCCGCAGACCCACGCTCGACCGTCGAGGTGACGAAGACGCCCCCATGGTGGGCCACCTGCATCGGCGGCCTCAGGTACCGATGCGCACCACAGAAGATGACCTCGCCATTCTGCACGAGTGAATCGACGTGGTAGACGTCGCCGGGCACGAAACGCTCGAGCAGGTAGTACGAGGAGCGCTCGCTGACGACCGGCCGGGCGTCGAGCGCCTCGACGGCCTGCCAGACCAGCTCCGGGGTGTGCAGCTTCCGGATGCCGACGGCCGACACGTCGGACCTCGGCTTGAGCACCCACGGCGGCGGCACCGCGGCCATGAACCCGCGCAACTCGTCCTCGTTGAGCACGTGCACGAAGCTCGGGACCTCGATGCCGGCACCGCCCGCCTTGACCCGCATGGCGAGCTTGTCGCGAAACAGCCTGGCCGTGGTCGTGCCCATGCCCGGCACGCGGAGGTGCTCGCGAATGAGCGCGGCCGTCATCACGTCGTACTCCTCGAGCGCGACGACCCGGTCGAGCCGGCGAGTTCGCGCCATCTGACTGACGACGTGCACGAAGTCGTCGGGCGTGGCGTCGTTGGCAATCGGGAGGAAGACGTCAACGCTCTCGCGGGCCCACTCCTCGTCTTTCAGCTTGTCCTTGACGATGAGGATCACGTGGCAGCCGTGCGCCTTGCACTGCCGGAGGAAGTCGTTGCCCTTGAAGTAGCTGGCGAGGCAGAGGACGGTCAGGTTGGAGAAGGGCGAAGGGCTCATGACCAGTCACGGGGAGCTCGGTCCAGGCCGACCGGGCCAGGCCGGAAAACCCCAGCATGATAGTCCGGTCGTGGCTCAGAGCGTGAGAACCGGTCGAAGGGGGTGGTCCCTGGGGTCGCCGCGGTAGAACACGCGTTCGAGGAAGAGTCCCGACGCCGGCGCCGTGACCCGCGCCGGCAACGCACTTGGCTCTTCGAGGAGTCGCGTGACGGCATCCGGTGCCAGCGCCCCCCTGCCGACCTCGACGAGCACGCCGACCATGCGGCGAACCATCTTCCAGAGGAAGTGCGAGCCCTCGACGCGGATGAGCACGAAGTCGTCCACTTCGGCGACGTCCATCCGCTCGACGAGCACTTCGGTGGACTTCTGATCGGGACGGTCGTCGGTGAACGAGCGGAAATCGTGGAAGCCGGCCATCAGGCCGGCCGCCTCACGCATCTGATCCACGTCGAGCGGTTCCTTCACCCACCAGACGTACGGCTTGCCGAACGCGATGCGCCGGCGGGCCAGCTGGTACAGGTAGCTGCGCGCGACCGCATCGTGGCGGGCATGGAATCGGTGAGAGGCCGTGACAATCTCGCGGATGGCGACGTCGTTTGGCAGCGCCGCGTTGATCCGCGCGGCGAGGTCTCGTGGCGCAAGTGCGGTGCCGATGTCGAGGTGCGCCACCTGGCGCAGCGCATGGACGCCCGCGTCGGTGCGGCCCGCCCCGTACAGCTCGAAGCGATCCCGGCCGGTGACGTCCCGGATGGCGCGCGCGATCTCGCCCTGGACCGTGCGCGCGTTCTGCTGGACCTGCCACCCGCTGTAACGCGTCCCGGCGTATTCGATGACGAGCCGGAATCGGGGCATCTCGCGTCGTGCTGTCGGGCTCAGCTTCGGGCCTCGAGCGTCTTTCGCACGCGTGCCTGGAACAACTCGAACAGGCGGCGTCCTTCGGAGCACTCGTTGGCCATCCACTCGGCGTTTCGGAACGCCGTGGGCGTGGTGTCGCGTCGCAGCTCAGCGACGAACGGCGCGACCCGGGCGAAGAGGAACAGCCCCTCGCCGTTGAACTCCGCCCAGTAGTTGGGGCTCACGATCCCTTGCCGGGCGATGCCGTAGACCATCTCCCAGTAAGTGCTGGTCTGCCGGTAGTACGCGTTCAGCGGGTGATCAGGCTGGATCACGACCCTGATGTCGTCGTAGGACATCGGCCAGAACTGCTTGAGGATGGCCGCGCGGGCCTCGCGCAGCAGCGGCTCACGGCGCAGGTCGTAGACGCGCAGCATGAGCTCCGCATCGTGGAAGTCGGGGGTCGGCTTCATCATCCGTCGCACCTCGCGACTGGGCGCATCGTCTTGGACTGGGGCATCGGTCAGCATAGCACAGGGCCGCCGGCTCCTTGGGTGACCGCGCCGCGTCGGTCGGGATAGAATCACCGGTTATGCACGACCCGATGGCCTCCGACGGTGGAGTGGCCGTGTCCAGTGCTTCGGCGTCGGACCCGACCACCGAGTGGAGGCTTCCTGCGCCCGGTGAGCTGGTGGAGCTCTACCGGCGGCTGCTGGTGCCGCGGCTGATCGAGGAGAAGATGCTCCGCCTCCTGAGACAGGGGCGGCTGTCGAAGTGGTTCTCTGGCATCGGCCAGGAGGCCATTGCCGTGGGCGTCGTGTCGGCGCTCGAGCCCGACGACTTCGTCCTGCCGATGCACCGCAACCTCGGCGTGTTCACGGGGCGCGACCTCGACCTGCTGCAGCTCTTCAAGCAGCTGCTCGGCCGGGACGGGGGCTTCACCAAGGGGCG
>JAFNAJ010000415.1 GCA_017860085.1 Acidobacteriota bacterium
GGGACCATCGAGCCGCTTCACGTACTGACGGTCGAACACGGCCGTCCACGGCTTGATGGCCTGCAGTTCGGGACGCACCTGGTCGAGCAGCGACGTCTCGAGGACGCCGGCGGTCTTCGCGGCTTCGTAGCAGTCGTCCTCGAAGATGTCCCACCCGCCGAAGACGATGTCATCGAGCGAGGCGAGCGACACGAAGTCCTTGATGAGCGGCGACCGCCCCTCGGTGCGCTTGCCGAGTCGGATGGTGCCCATCTGGGTCAGCGACCCGATGGGCGGAGCGATGCCCTTGCGGGCCGCGATGACCCCAGCGATGAACGTGGTACTGACGGCCCCGAGGCCGACGAGCAGGACGCCGAGCTTTCCTTGTGCGGGTATGATTTCGACAGGCTGTTTCACGGCCGTTGACTATACCACGGGGGTTCCCGCGGCCCCTGCGAGCACACCAGCCATGGCCTTCTCGGATCTCTTCGCCGACAACCTCCTCCTCAAATGGCTTCGTGGCGACAGGGCGCGCCACGACCTCGCGGTGGCGATGGTCGGCCTGAAGCTCGGGGAGCGATTCCTGCTCATTGGGTGCGGCGACGGCGGCCTGCTCGCCGGGCTCGGCGGCAAGGTCGGCTACACGGGGCGTGCCTGCGGCACCGACACCGAGGCCGCAGCCGTCGCCCGCGCCGAGCGCGTGGCCGAGCGGGCCGGCGTGCTGGTCGAAGTCCAGCAAGCCCCACCCGAGCGACTTCCCTACGACGACCAGTCGTTCGATGTGGTCGTCGTCCAACGCGTCGGTGCAACGGCCGCTGCGCGCGTGTTCGACCTGGCGCTGGGGGAGGCGTGGCGTCTGGTGCGGCCCGGTGGACGCTGCGTGGTGATTCGAGCGTCCGGCCACGGCTCGACGGACGATTTGGACGTGCTCGGCTCGCGTGGTTTCAGGGGCGCCCACGTGCTGGCCGACCGCGGCGGCCAGCTGTTCATCGAAGCGGTCAGGGCGCGTACAGACTGACGAACGACGGGGCAGGGTCCTATCAAGGTGCTGTTGCCCTGACCACTATCGTGCACAGGTCAGATGTCGGCCCCCGTCCACGGGAATCGTCTCGCCGGTCATCCACCCCGAACGCTCCGAGGCGAGGAACAGGATCAGCTCGACGACGTCATCTGCCTGACCCGGCCGCCCTAGCGGATGCGTTTCGCGGGCGCGCTCGAGGAACGAGGCGTACTGGTCTTCCGCCATCCCCGACCGCCGGTGCAGGTTGGTGACGACCACGCCGGGGTTGACGGCGTTGACACGTACGCCGCGCGGCGCCAGCTCGAGCGCTGCGCACCGGGTCAGGTGATCCACGCCGGCCTTGCTCACGCAATACGCCAGCACGCCTGGAAACGAGCGGAGGCCGGTGACGCTCGACACGTTCACGATCGCGCCACGGCGCGCGGACAAGTGTGGCGCGGCCTCGCGCATCAGCCGAAACGGCGCGCGCAGGTTGATGTCGAACATCTGGTCCCACGCGGCATCCGACGTACTCTCGACCGTCCCGGAGGCGATGATGCCTGCGGCATTCACCAGGATGTCGATGGCCCCAAACGCGTCGAGCGCTCCCGCCACGATGCGCGAGGGCGAGATCGACAGGGTGACATCGGCCTCGAGCGGCACGAGACGCCCGTCGCGTCCACCAGCCCACGCTGCGAGCTCGTCCAGGGCCGCGCGGCTGCGTCCCACGGCGAGCACGCCAGCGCCTGCCTCCACCAAGCGACGCGAGGTCTGCAGTCCGATCCCGCTCGTGGCACCCGTCACGATGGCCGTCTTGTTGGCAAAGGTCATGGTCCGGGGTTGTAGCAGGGGCAGGCTCGGCAGTCAAAGGGTCGGGTGTCCCCTGCAGATCACACGGTGTCACGGGGCATGCACAGCCGCCGGCGGCCGGCGAGCGGTCCCGCGCCGCGACTGCTGACAAACGACCGAAATCAGGCCTCTTTCTGATCCTCTCGGCCCAAGGAGGATCCGGCAAGCTTCTTGCCTTGATCCGCAGTGTGAACGTGCGTGCAGAAGTTCCCACCGATGTTGTGACGGCCGACGAGCTCGCGCTCGCGGCCGGTGTGGCCGTGGAGCGCGTGGATGAATGGGTGGCGCGGGGCCAGCTCGCCACGATCGATGGGCGCTTCATTGCGTGGCCCGATGCCGTGCGGGCTGGCCGCCTGCTCAGGGCCGAGCCGCCGCGCGTGGCGATCGACGCGCACGACCTTTTCGATTCGCCCGACTCCAGTCCACGCGCCGCGGCGGTGCCTGCGGCCGTCTCGAGCGCGGCACACGCGCTGGTGCTGCTCTCGCTGATCGTCGTGACATCGGCAGGGCTTGCGACATCCGCCGTGCGGGGAGAAGCGCTCGCAGACCAACCGCTGAGGCTCGTGTACCTGACGCAGCCAGGCCCGGGTGGAGGTGGCGGAGGCGGCGGGCTGAGGCAGACCGCGCGTCCGCCCAAGGCACAACGCGCAGGCGCGAGCGAGCTGAGCAGCCCTCTCCCCGAGCGACGACCGCCTCCCGCCGAGACGCCACGCGAGGAGCCCCCGAAAGCGACGCCTCCTGCAGAAGAGCGCCCCGAGATCGTGGCTCCGGTCGCGACGCGTGCGGGCGATGACGTCGATCGTGCGGGCGTGCTCGAGTCCTCGACAGCGCAGGCCGACAGCCGGGGACCTGGCAGCGGCGGAGGGGTCGGTGACGGCGCTGGCACGGGCCTCGGCGAGGGCAGCGGATCCGGGATCGGTCCCGGTGAGGGCGGCGGCACCGGCGGCGGTCCCTATCGCCCGGGCAGCGGGATCCAGCCCCCGCGCCTGCTGCGCGAGGTGAAGGCGACGTACTCCGACGAGGCGCGTCGCCTCGGAGTTCGTGGCGAGGTCGTGCTCGAGATCGTCGTCCGGCGCGATGGAACCGTGGGTGAGGTCCGGGTGATCGGCGGGCTCGGTCACGGCCTCGATCAGCGGGCCGTTGAAGCCGTCCGGCAGTGGCGGTTCTCGCCCGCCACGCGCCTCGGCGCACCCGTGGACGTGCTCGTCGAGGTGGCGGTGGAGTTCCAGCTCCGGTGAAGTGAAGGAGATTCAGTCGTCATGTCCCTGCTCGCTCTGACAACGCTCATCGTGGCGGCCGCGGCAACGGTCGCCACCAGTGTGGCTTGGCACCTGTGGCGCGAAGCGCGCGCCCGCGCAGGGGCGCGGACGCGGGCGCTCAGCGCCGCCATCGACGACCGTCTCGAGCCGGACGTCT
>JAFNAJ010000051.1 GCA_017860085.1 Acidobacteriota bacterium
GACATCGCGAGTCGAGCGCACCGTCCTCTGGGACCACGTCACCATCGGCAGAGGCTGCGATCTCGCCGACTGCGTCGTGGCCGACTCGGTGACCGTTCCGGACGGGAGCCACTTTCGTGGCTGCGCGATCGTCCGGGCGGCTGCGTGTCCACCCGACTCCGAAGGCGACCGGGTGGGCGACCTGCTGGTTGCGGCGATCCCGGGCGTGGCGAGCGCCGAACCGACCCCTTCCTCGACGGAGACCAAGACGTGACTCCACCCCCCGATCCTTCCATTCTCGACAAGGTCCAGACCTA
Organism: Acidobacteriota bacterium; assembly: GCA_017860085.1. Lineage (GTDB taxonomy): Bacteria > Acidobacteriota > Vicinamibacteria > Vicinamibacterales > JAFNAJ01 > JAFNAJ01. Next base: position 297 of record JAFNAJ010000051.1, read on the forward strand.
CCTGCGCCGCAGCGGTCTCGAAGCGCGCGGAGGCCGCGCAGTGCAGTTGACCGGCGATGCCTCCGACCGACGCTACTTCCGCATTCTGGCTCCCGGCATGACGTCAATCGTCTTGGCGGTGTATGCCGAACCCTTCGAGTTCGGACGGCTGTCGTTCGTGAACGTGGCCGAGTTGTTCGCCCGCATGCCGGTGCCGATCCCGTCGATCCTCGGGCACGAGGACGACCTCGGCATCCTCGCCCTCGAGGACCTGGGTGACGTCACGCTCCAGGCACACCTCGGCTCCGCGCCTCACCCGTCTCACGTGGCGCTCTACCGCGAGGCGGTGCAACTGATCGCCCGCATCCAGCGCCGCGGGGAGGAGTTGGCATCGGACGAGTTCGTCCCGTACGGCGTCGCCTTTGATGTCGAGAAGCTGACGTGGGAGATGGACTTCTTCGTGAAGCACTACATCGAGGGCTATCGGGGCTACGCGATCCCGTCGCCTCAGCGGGCCGCCCTGCGCGAGGAGCTGCGGAAGATCGTCGAGGAGTTGGCGACCGAGCCGCGGGTGCTCTGCCATCGCGACTACCACAGCCGCAACCTGATGCTGCACCAGGAGCAGTTGTTCATCATCGATTTCCAGGATGCGCGGATGGGGCCTGACACGTACGACCTCGTCTCGCTGCTGCGCGATTCCTATGTCGACTTGAGCGATCAGACCGTCGACGTGCTGTTGGCCTACTTCCTCGCGCTCAAGGGCGTGCCCACGTCCGAGCGCGCCTTCCGCCAGCGGTTCGACCTGATGGCCCTGCAGCGGAACCTCAAGGCGCTCGGGACCTTCGGCTACCAGACCAACGCGCGCCGTAACCCCGTTTACATCCAGTACATGCCCCGCACGCTGCGACATGTGCGCGACAACCTGAAGCGTCACCGCCGCCACGGGCGGCTGCGGGAGCTGCTGGCCAGCTGCCTTGGGGAGCTCGGCTGACCATCCTTGCCGGCGCCAGGCGGGGCCGGTACAATGGGAGGTTCTGACCTTCGCGGCTGGAACCCGCAGTAGACGTGCAGTTCGGCATCTCCACCTATCTCTTCCACGCCGAGCGCCTGGCTCGGACGCACCTCGACGCGATCAGCGCCCACGGTTTCGACGTGGTCGAGTTGTTTGCGCTGCGATCGCATGTCGACTACGGCGATCGCGCGGCCCTCGACGCGCTCGGCGAGTGGCTGCGCGCGTCCGGGCTGTCACTGCACAGCGTCCACGCGCCCGTCGCGGAAGGGTTCGCCAATGGCCAATGGGGGCGCGCCTTGTCGATCGGGGCCACCGACCCGGCGGCACGCGAGCGCGCGGTGGCCGAGACGCAGGTCGCGCTCGACGTGGCCTCGCAGCTCCCGTATCGCTACCTGGTGCTGCACCTCGACGGCTCGGGCCCGGATGCCGATCCCGGGCCCGCGAGTGTCGATGCGGTCCGCCGGAGCCTCGAGACGTTGTGCCCGTACGCCGCGACACGTGGAGTGACGCTGGCGCTCGAGGTCCTGGGCACGCCACTGTCGAACCCGGCGTCACTGGTCAAGATGATCGACCAGCTCGAGCTCGAGGACGTGGGGGTCTGTCTCGACTTCGGGCACGCCCACGCGGCTGACGGCGTGATCGACGCGGTCGAGACCGTGTCGGGCAGTCTCTGGACCACCCACGTGCACGACACCGCGCGGACGGGGCAGTGTCACCTGGTGCCGTTCGATGGCGTCATCGAGTGGGAAGGCGCGCTCCTCTCCTTCCAGAAAGTCGGGTACGAAGGCCCCTGGGTCCTCGAGCTGGACGCTGGAGCCGATCCGTTTGACGTCCTGCGTCGCGCGGCAGGCGCGCGGCGCCGTTTGGAGGCCGTCCTGGCCTCGTGAGAGTGCCGTGCAGACGTACATCGAGGACATCGCCAAGCACGAAGGTCAGCCCGTCCGCATCAAGGGCTGGCTTCATACCCGACGATCGAGCGGGAAGATCCACTTCCTGATCGTGCGCGACGGCACGGGCTTCATCCAGGCCGTGATGTCGAAGGCGGCCGTCGGCGACGACACCTTCGTGACCGCCGACCACCTGGGACAGGAGTCGGCCATCATCGTCGACGGCAACGTTCGCGCCGACGCGCGAGCCCCCGGCGGGTACGAACTCGACGTCACCGGGCTCGAAGTGGTGAGCGCCGCGGTCGACTACCCGGTCACACCCAAGGAGCACGGGGTCGACTACTTGCTCGATCGGCGTCACCTGTGGATTCGCGCTCCACGCCAGCAGGCGGTCCTTCGGATTCGCCACGAGGTGATCGACGCGGTTCGGGACTTCTTCAACAGCCGCGGCTTCGTGCTGGCCGACACGCCGATCTTCACGCCAGCCGCCTGCGAAGGCACCACCACGCTGTTTCCTGTTTCCTACTTCGAGGACAACACCGCGTACCTCACCCAGAGCGGTCAGCTCTACAACGAGGCGAACGCGATGGCCCTGGGACGCGTGTACTGCTTCGGCCCGACCTTTCGTGCGGAGAAATCGAAGACCCGCAGGCACCTGACCGAGTTCTGGATGGTCGAGCCGGAAATGGCGTACGCCGATCTCGACGACGTGATGAGCCTGGCCGAGGGCCTGGTCGTCGCTGTCGTCTCTCGCGTGCTCGAGCGCCGACGGCGTGAGCTCGACGTGCTCGAGCGGGACACCTCGCCGCTCGAACGGGTGCAGGCCCCGTTCCCACGCATCAGCTACGACGAAGCCATCGCCCGGCTGCAGGGGGCGGACCAGGCGGTGACGTGGGGCGGCGACTTCGGCGGCACCGACGAAACCGTGCTGTCGAGCATGTTCGACCGCCCGGTGATGGTGCACCGCTATCCCAGCGCGGTGAAGGCCTTCTACATGAAGCCCGACCCCGGCCGACCCGAGCTGTCGCTGAGCGTTGACGTGCTCGCGCCTGAAGGGTACGGCGAGATCATCGGCGGCGGACAGCGCCTGGACGACTACGACCTGCTGCTCGCGCGCATCAAGGAGCACGACCTGCCGCAGGCGGCGTTCGAGTGGTACCTCGATCTTCGCCGCTTCGGCTCGGTGCCCCACGGCGGCTTCGGCATGGGCATCGAGCGCGTCGTGGCGTGGATCTGCGGCCTCGAGCACATCCGGGAGACGATCCCGTACCCGCGGATGATCTATCGGATCTATCCATAGGAGCGCTCAGCGGGCCGGTAGCCCGTGGGCGGTAGCCAGTAGGCGGTCGGCTTGAAACAGAAGATCGGTCTTGTCAGCCTCGGGTGTCCCAAGAACCTCGTCGACTCCGAGGTGATGCTGGGTCTCGCCAAGCAGGCCGGACACGACATCACGGCGACCGCGGAGGGCGCCGACGTCGTGATCGTCAACACCTGCGCGTTCATCGATCGCGCCAAGGAAGAGTCGGTCAACACCATCCTCGAGATGGCCGAGCTCAAGAAGGCGGGCTCCTTTTCACGCCTGGTCGTGACGGGCTGCCTCGCCGAGCGCTATCGCGACGAACTGCGCGCCGAGATCCCCGAGATCGATGCGGTGCTCGGTACCAACGACGTTCCCGCCATCGTCGACGCGATTGACGGGCGCGGATCCGCAGCAGCACCCGCCGCTCCACTGCGGCTCTTTCGTGGCGGCGATCGGCCGCCGACCGGGGCGGCATTCCGGGGCCCGTCGGCCAGGCACCGGAGCGCACGTCCCGATCGCCCGCTCCCGACTTACCTGTACGATGCCGACACGCCCCGCGTGCGGACGACGCCTCGGCACTACGCGTACATCAAGGTGGCCGAGGGCTGCGACTACAACTGCTCCTTCTGCATCATTCCCACGCTGCGGGGCGAGTATCGGAGCCGGCCGGTCGAGTCGATCGTTCGCGAGGCCCGGTCGCTGGCCGACCAGGGCGTCCGCGAGCTGCTGCTCATCTCGCAGGACACGACCTTCTACGGCCTCGATCGCGGCGACCGAGACGCCCTCGTGCGGCTGCTTCGTGCGCTCGACGCGGTCGAGGACCTCCGTCGGGTGCGGCTGCTCTACCTCTACCCGACCACGCTGACCGACGACGTGCTCGACACGATGGCGAACAGTCGCCGCGTCTGCCGGTACGTCGACCTGCCGCTGCAGCACAGTGCCGGCGAGGTCCTCCGGCGCATGCGGCGACCTGGCCACCGAGCGTCGTACGAGCGCCTCCTGGCGCGCGTGCGCGATCGGGTGCCCGGCGTCGCTCTGCGCACCACGTTCATCGTCGGATTCCCCGGAGAGACCGACGCCGACTTCGACGACCTGTGCGCGTTCGTCGAAACCGTCAAGTTCGACCACGTTGGCGTATTCACGTACTCGCACGAAGAAGGCACCGCAGCCTGCGACCTCGACGACGACGTCCCGGAGGCGGTCAAGCGCGAGCGCCAGGCCCACCTGATGCGCCTCCAGCGGGCTTTGGTCGAACGACGGAATGCGGGCCGGATCGGCGAGCAGGTGTCGCTCATCGTGGACGGTCCCTCGGCCCAGCACGAGCTCGTGCTCCAGGCGCGCCTCGACAGCCAGGCGCCCGAGATCGACCCGGTGGTGTACCTGACCGACTGCGATCCTTCGACCTACAGGCCGGGAGACCACGTGGAGGCAGAGATCGTCGAGGCGCGCGAGTACGACCTTGTCGCTCGTCCATTGCCGACCAAGCCGAGCGTGTGCTAGACTCTGCTGTTGGAGTTTGATGTAAGGCACCCAGAGTGGGCCTGTGCCCACTTTTTCTTTTTTGGGGCCCTTCGACGCTCGTGACGACAGACGCGCAGCCCGACCCCGTGCGCGACATCGCGGACCGCGTGGTGCGCAGCCACGGTCTCGAGCTGTTCGATCTGCAGCTGCGACGCGAGTCGATCGGCTGGGTGCTGCGGGTCACGATCGACCGCCCGACGCTGGTCGACGAGCAGGGAGTGGTGGTGATCGAGCGCCCCGAGGACGCCATCGGCATCGCGGAGTGCCAGCGCGTCAGCGACGACCTGGGCACCGTCCTCGATGTCGAGGACGTCGTCGACGTGCCGTACACCCTCGAGGTCTCGTCACCGGGACTCGATCGACCGTTGAGGGAGGAGCGCGACTACCGGCGGTTCGCGGGTCGGATCGCCAAGATCGTCGTGCGGGAGGCTCTCGATGGGCAGATGCACTTCGAGGGTCGGCTTCACGGCGTCGACGGCGACGCCGTGGTGCTCGAAGTGGGCCGGGGACGCGTCAAGCGCATTCCGCTGTCCCGTGTGAGCCGCGCGAAGCTCGCGGTGGAGTTCTAGCCGGCACGTTCAGACAGGGTGACCATGAGCAGCCCGTTGCAGCAGTTCATCGACACGCTCGCCAAGGAAAAGGGGATCAACCCCGAGATCGTCATCTCGGCGATCGTCGACGCGGTGCAGGCCGCGTCGAAGAAGAAGTACAAGGACGAGAACCTGCGCGCCAAGTTCAACGCCGACACGGGCGAGATCGAACTGTGCGCCGTCAAGCACATCGTGACCGAGGTGGCCGATCCTGCCACGGAGATCTCGCTCGCCGAGGCCCAGGAGCTCTACGGCGAGGAAGCCGAGGTCGACATGGAGATCGAGTTCCCCCGCCGGACGGAGGACCTCGGACGCATCGCCGCGCAGACCGCCAAGCAGGTCATCTTCCAGAAGGTCCGCGAGGCCGAGCGGGAGAACGTCTTCGCGGAGTACAGCCAGCGCGTCGGCGAGGTGGTGTCGGGCGTCGTCAAGCGGTTCGAGACGGGCGACATCGTCCTGGAGATCGGGCGCGTCGAGGCCCTGCTGCCCCGCAAGGAGCAGTCCCGGGCCGAGAACTACGCCGTGGGCGACCGTGTGCGCACCGTGATCAAGGGCGTCACCCGCAGCACGAAGGGCCCCCAGGTCATCCTGTCGCGGACCGACCCGGCCCTGCTCATCAAGCTCTTCGAACAGGAGGTGCCGGAGATCTACGACGGCACCGTGCTCATCCGTGGGGCCGTGCGTGAGGCCGGCGATCGCGCGAAGGTGGCTGTCTACTCGCGCGAGCGCGACGTCGACCCGGTCGGCGCCTGCGTCGGCATGAAGGGCAGCCGCGTGCAGGCGATCATCCGGGAGCTCCGCGGCGAGAAGATCGACATCGTCGAGTGGTCGGATGACCCCGTCGCGTTCGTCATGAATGCCCTGAGCCCGGCCCGCGTCCAGCGCGTCACGATCGTCGATGACGTCGAGCGCGTCATGGAGGTCGTCGTCGAGGACAAGCAGCTGTCGCTGGCGATCGGGAAGAAGGGGCAGAACGTGCGGCTCGCGGCGAAGCTGGCCGGCTGGAAGATCGACATCAAGAGCGAGGAAGAGAAGCGCCGCGAAGTCGAGGCGCAGCTGATGGGCCTCACGCTGGCCGAGTTCGACGCCCTGCTCGCCGAGCAGGCTGCGCAGGCGGCGGCCGACGCGGCGGTCGCCGAGGCCGCTCTCGTCGAGGAGACCTCGGAAGCGGCCGCCTCTGCAGACGTCGAGGGCGCCGAGGGTGCCGGCGTGTCGGCGGACCCCATGGACGAACCCGTGAGCGCCCAGGCGCCCACTGCCGATCGGACGAACCAGGATTAACCACCGAGGGAACGTGGCCACAGTTCGGATTTACAAAGTCGCGGAGCTGCTCAACATCTCGAGCCAGGACGTCATGGCCCTGCTCAAGCAGGAACATGGCATCGACGTCAAGAGTGCGTCGAGCACGATCGAGGAAGTGGTGGCCCGTCAGTTCGCCGAACGCCTCGCGCGGCAGCGGGGGGTCACCCTGCCCCCGCCGTCGGCGATGTTCGCCGACTCGCCGTCGGCCGCACGCGCCCGCAAAGTCGCCAGCGCCAAAACCGTTGAGCCGGCCAAGGCCAAGGGGCCCGTCCTCCCGCCACCGCGCCTGATCAAGACGAAGGTGCCACACCCGGCCGAGGTCGCCGCGGCGGAGGCCGCAGCCGAAGCCGCAGCGGAGGCCGAGGCCTTGCGGCTGGTTTCGGAGCCGACCGCGGCAGTTGTCGAGGTCGCGGTCCCGGAGCCCGCGCCTGCTGAGGCACCGCCAGTCGAGGTGCCGGAAGTCGTCGCGCCGGTCAGCGGCGAGCCGGAGGTGGTCGAAGAGGCGGTTGCCGCCGCGCCTCCGCAAGAGGTCGAGGAGCTTCCCGCCGAGGGAGCCGAGGAACCCGCCGCCGCGCAACCCGCGGTGGCGCGACCCGAGGTCCCGGCCGGGCGCGTCGTGCCGCCCTCGCTCAAGCTCCGCATCGAGGATCCCTCGGCCCCGACGGCCGAAGGACCCGCGCCAACCCTGCGGCGGCCCGTGGCGCGTCCGCCAGTGGCGGCACAGCCGCCCGCCGGGCGGGTGGCCGCACCTCCCGCGCCCGCCGTGGCCCGCCCCGCGGCGCCACCGGCCGCCCGGCCAGCGCCAGGCGCCGTTCGCTCGCCGCTGCCCCAGGCGCCGCGCCCCAGCTATGCCCCGTCGGGCTACGTGCCGCCCGGCCGGTCGGTCACGCCGACCCAGCCGCCGCGCGCGGGCACGCTGACGCCCCGTCCGCCGGGCCCGCCACCGCGACCGTCGAGACCCGCCGTTCGCGGCCTGCGCAGGTCGAAGACCGGGCGCGACGAGCGCATGCAGCCGGCGCTCTCGCTCCCGTCGGCGCCGCCCCCGATCACACGTTCCATCACCCTCGCCGAGGGCATGACGGTCAAGGACCTGGCCGACAAGCTCGACGCGAAGGTCAAGGACGTGCTCAAGAAGCTGATCGAGAAGCGGATGATGCTGACGATCAACTCGACGCTCGACACCCAGACGGCGACGATGATCGCCCGGGAGTTCGGCGCGGAGATGCAGATGCGCAGCTTCGAGGAAGAGCTGAGCGAAGCCGAGACCGAGGCCTCGAGCCCAGCCGACCGGGTCACTCGCGCCCCGGTCGTCACGGTCATGGGCCACGTCGATCACGGCAAGACGACCCTGCTCGACGCCATCCGCGAGACCCGCGTGGCCGAGCGCGAAGCTGGCGGCATCACGCAGCACATCGGCGCGTACGCCGTCGACGTCGGCGGCCGCAAGGTGGTGTTCCTCGACACGCCCGGCCACGAGGCGTTCACCATGATGCGCTCGCGAGGCGCGAAGGTGACCGACGTGGTCGTGCTCGTCGTGGCAGCCGACGATGGCGTGATGCCCCAGACGCGGGAGGCCATCGATCACGCGAAGGCCGCCAACGTCCCGATCGTTGTCGCCATCAACAAGATCGACAAGCCGGATGCCAACCCCGACCGCGTGAAGAAGGAACTCGCCGATCTCGGCCTGATGGCCGAGGACTGGGGCGGCCAGACGGTGATGGTGGCGGTGTCGGCCAAGAAGCGGCAGAACCTCGAGTTGCTGCTCGAGATGATCCTCCTGGTCACCGAGATCGCGGACCTGAAGGCCAACCCCGCCCGCAACGCCACGGGCACGGTGCTCGAGGCCAAGCTGGACAAGGGACGAGGCCCGGTTGCCACGGTGCTCGTGCAGGATGGCACCCTGCACGTGGGCGACAACTTCATCGCCGGCACCATCGTCGGCAAGGTGCGCGCGCTCATCGACGACCGCGGGCGCGCCCAGAAGGCGGCCGGCCCGTCGACGCCGGTCGAAGTGCTCGGCCTAGGCGGCCTCCCGCAACCCGGCGACACGTTCCAGAGCATCGCGGACGCCGCAAAGGCGCGGCAGATTGCCCTGTTCCGGCAGAACCAGGCCAAGGAGCGCACGCTCGGCGCGAGGCAACCTCGTCTCACCCTCGAGTCGCTGCAGCAGCAGATCGCCGAGGGTGGCGTCAAGGAACTGCCGATCATCATCAAGGCCGACGTCCAGGGGTCGGCCGAGGTGCTGGCCGACACGCTGACCAAGCTCAGTGAGGAACAGGTCAAGATCCGGATCATCCACGCGGGGGTGGGCGCCATCAACGAATCGGACGTGCTGCTGGCGTCCGCGTCGAACGCCATCATCGTCGGCTTCAACGTCAGGCCCGACCGGAATGCCGGCGACGTGGCCGAGCGCGAGCGTGTCGACCTGCGACTCCACTCGGTGATCTACAACGTCACCGACGAGATCAAGAAGGCGATGGCCGGGCTCCTCGAGCCGACCTTCAAGGAGGTCAGACTCGGGCTGGCAGAAGTCCGGCAGACCTTCAAGGTCCCGAAGGCGGGGACGGTGGCCGGGTGCATGGTCACGGACGGCGTCATCCGCCGCTCGGGCGACGCGCAGGCCAGGCTCCTGCGCGACCACGTGGTCGTGCACGAGGGCAGGCTCGCGTCACTCCGTCGCTTCAAGGACGACGTGTCAGAGGTCAAGGCCGGGTTCGAGTGCGGCATGTCGTTCGAGCGCTACCAGGACCTGAAGGTCGGCGACGTCATCGAGATCTTCATGGTGGAGCGCGTCGCGGCAGCCGTCTCGTAGCGGCGGGCGGACCCACAACGCGATGCAACCCGGAACGCGTCCACAGCGAGTGGGCGACCAGATTCGTGCCGAACTCGGGGACCTCTTGTCCCGTCACGTCAAGGATCCGGGCATCGGCTTCGTGACGGTGACCTGGGTCAAGGTGAGCCCCGACCTCCAGGTCGCCCGGGTCTACTACACGTCCCTCGGCGACGATCGGGCTCGTCGCAACACTGCCCGCGCGCTCCAGCGAGCGCTGCCCTTCCTGCGCCGGGAGATCGCCGTGCGCCTGCGTCTCCGGCGGGCGCCGGAGCTCGCGTTCACGTACGACGAATCGGTCGAGCGCGGCGAACGGATCGAGCAACTGCTCGAGGAGATCCGTTCCGCTGATGCGAGCGCCCTGGACGAGTCGACGCCGCCCAAGCCGGAGTCCCGTGACGAGTAAGACGTCCACGCTCGAGGCCATTCGCGGCGAAGTGGCGGCGGGCAAGCGGTTCCTCCTGACATCGCACGTGCGGCCCGATGGGGACGCGATCGGGTCGGAGCTTGCGCTGGCCTTCGCGCTCGACGCCCTTGGCAAGCACGTCGAGGTGGTCAACCGGGACCCGGTGCCCGAGCAGTTCCTCCCCTTCCCGGGCACCGATCGAATCGTCGTGGCCAGCCGCGTGACGGGCGAGTTCGATGCAGCCTTCGTCCTGGAGTGTGGAGACGCGACGCGGCCGGGCCTGGAGGGCCTGGAGCGCCACCGGTTGATCAACATCGACCACCACGCCGGCAACGGCATGTACGGCGTGGTGAACTGGTTCGACCCCAGCGCGTCGGCCTGCGGCGAACTCGTGTTCGAGCTCGTCGAGGCGCTCGGCGTCCCGCTCTCCACCGAGATTGCGACGCACGTCTACCTGGCCATCCTCACCGACACCGGGTCGTTCCACTACTCGAACATCACGCCGCGGACCTTCGACATCTGTCGACGACTCGTCGAGGCGGGCGTGGTGCCGGAGACGGTGGCCCGCCAGGTCTACGA
>JAFNAJ010000052.1 GCA_017860085.1 Acidobacteriota bacterium
GAGACGAAAGGCGACTACGACGGGCGATGGCTGTTCGTCAACGACATGAACGGCCGCGTCGCGCGGATCGACCTGCGCGACTTCAAGACCAAGCAGATCATCGGGCCCGTGCCCAACGTGTCGGGCAACCACGGGTCGGCCTTCGTGACGCCGAACACCGAGTATTCGGTGATGGCCTCGCGCTTCTCGATCCCAATCCCGAAGGGGACCGCGATCGAGGTGGCCAAGTACGCCACCGACTACAAGGGTGTGTTGACGGGGATCAGGATCGAGCCGCAGTCCGGCGAGATGACGTTCGGCTGGCAGATTCTGATGCCCCCCTTCGACTACGACCTCGGCGACGCCGGCAAGCTCGTGTCCGACGGCTGGGTCTTCTTCACCGCCTACAACACCGAGCGCGCCACGGGCAAGCTCGAGATCACCGCGTCGCAGCGCGATCGCGACTACATCGCGGCCGTCGATTGGCGCATGGCCGAGAAGCTGGCGGCCGAGGGCAAGGGCCAGATGATCGGCGGGGTGAAGGTGCTCGACCCGAAGGAGTTCCCGGGGCTCGTCTTCCTCATGCCCTGCGGCAAGTCGCCGCACGGCGTGGACGTGTCGCCCGACGGCAAGTACGTGATCGGTTCGGGCAAGCTGGCGGGCATCACGACCGCCTTCAACTGGGAGAAGGTCCAGACGGCGATGCGCAACAAGGACTTCGCCGGCGACGAGGACGGCATCCCGGTGCTGAAGTACGAGTCGATCAAGGACGCCGAGGTCCAGGTCGGCCTCGGCCCGCTCCACACGCAGTTCGGTCCTGACGGCTACGCCTACACGTCGCTCTTCGTCGACAGCGCCATCGCCAAGTGGAAGCTCGGCACCTGGGAGGTCGTCGACAAGATCCCGATGTCGTACTCGATTGGCCACTTGAGCGCCGCCGAGGGCGACACGGTCAGCCCGGATGGCAACTACCTCATCGGGCTCAACAAGCTCTCGCACGGGCGTCACTTGTCGGTCGGGCCCTCGCAGCCCGAATCGTCGCAGCTCGTGGACATCAGCGAGGAGAAGATGAAGCTCCTCTACGACGCGTTCACGGAGCCGGAGCCGCACTACGCCCAGATGATCAAGGCCGACAAGATCAAGCCCATCGAGGTCTATCCGAAGGAGGAGAACAAGCACCCGCTGGCGATCTGGGACGTGAAGGACGCCGGCGTGACGCGAACCGGCAACAAGGTGCTGGTGAAGATGGTCGCCGTCCGGTCGACCTTCACGCCGACCGACTTCGAGATCCGCGAGGGCGACGAGGTGACGATCGCCATCACCAACATCGAGCAGACCACCGACGAGCTCCACGGGCTCGGCATCCTCGACTACAACATCAACATCGTGGTCGACCCGGGTGAGACCAAGACCGTGACGTTCACGGCCCGAAAGAAAGGGGTCTTCCCGTACTACTGCACGAACTTCTGCTCGGCGCTCCATCAGGAGATGCAGGGTTACCTGATCGTGCGCTGACGACGGTTCCAGGAGCTGGGGGTCGGCCGCGTCGTCCGACGCCGACCTCCAGCCCCGCGCCTCGATGCGGCGACGCCCCGCGTACCCGCCCCAGGGCACAAGGACACCCGACCATGCACGCCTTCTTCCAGCGATTCAACCAGTTTCTCTCCCGGCCCCTCGACCTCGGCCCTCGCCTCCTGCTGTTCATCGCCGCGGTGCTGCTTACCGCCATCTACGTGTTTCCGCTGTGGGATTTGACGATGTTCGCCCCGCAATACCCTGAGGGCCTGCGGCTGCACATCTACAGCTACAAGCTGGTCGGCGGGAACAACAACCAGGACGTCAAGGAGATCAACGTCCTCAATCACTACATTGGGATGAGGGATCTGGTAGAGGAGGACTTCACCGAGTTCAAGTGGCTGCCGTTCGTCGTGGGGGCCATGGGGTTGCTCTACATGAGGGCGGCCGTGCTCGGCACCATCGGTCACGTGGTCGACGTTCTGGTGCTCAACATTTATTTCTCGGCGTTCGCGTTATGGTCGTTCGGGTACAAGCTCTACCAATACGGGCACAGCCTCGCCCCGACGGCCGCCGTGAAGGTCGACCCTTTCATGCCGCCGCTGTTCGGCTTCAAGCAGCTGGCCAACTTCGAGGTCTACTCGTACCCGGGACCCGCGTCCTACGCCATGGGTGTGTCGACCCTTCTCCTGTTCGTCGCTCTGGCCGTGGCGTGGCGGCAGGTGCGAACTGAGGGACGCGCGGGGGTGGCGTGAAGCCGAGCCTGCTGGCGGTCGTCGCACTGGGCTATGGCGTCGTGGCCAGCGCCCAGATCCACGACGGGACCCCAGGGCTGATCGAGGGCCGTCCGGAAATACGCGCCGCCTCGCCGCTGCAGCAACTGATCGACGCCAGCCCGCCAGGCGGCCGCGTCGAGGTCGCCCCAGGCACGTACACCGGCGACCTGATGATCGACAAGCCCCTGCGCCTCATCGGTCGTGGCCGGCCGCGGCTCGTCGGCTCTGGCACGGGCAGCGTCATCCGCGTGCGCGCCGCGGACGTCGTCATCGACGGCTTCGACATCGACGGGCGGCGCGGAGGCGACCTGACTCGCGACACGTCTGGCGTCCACATCGCCGCGGATCGCGTCACGGTACGCGACTGCCGAATCTCCGAGGCCCTCTTCGGAATCTACATCCGCGACGCCATGGGCGTCGTCGTCGAGCGCTGCTCGATCCGCGGCATCCCGGGACGCGACCCCGGCGAGAAGGGCTCGGGAATTCACGCCTACAACACTTCCGGGACGAGGTTCACGGACAACGAGATCGACGACGTGCGCGACGGCCTCTACCTGCAGAACTCGTCGAACGGCGAGATCCGGGGCAACCTGGTTCGGCGGGTGCGCTACGGGCTGCACTACATGTTCTCGGACGACAACGTGTTCGAGGACAACACCTTCGAGTACGGCGACGCGGGGACGGCGGTGATGTACTCGGAGCGGATCGTGTTTCGCCGCAACCGGTTCGTGCACAACCGCGGATTCGCGTCGGTGGGTCTGCTGCTCCAGCAGTGCGACGATGTGCTGGCCGAGGACAACCTCATCGCCGACAACGCGCGAGGCATCTTCATCGAGGGCACCAATCGCACGACGCTTCGTCGCAACATCGTCGCGGAGTCCGACGTGGCGATTGTCCAGTTCGCGTCGGCCCAGGGCACGCGGATCGAGGGCAACAGCTTTCTCGGCAACATGTCGCCGCTCTCGCTGGTGGGCAAGCGCGTCGACACGGTCTTCGACGGCAATTACTGGTCCGAGAATCCCGAGCCCGACCTCGACGGCGACGGCCGCACCGATCGCCCGTACCGGCTGTCGAGCGTCTTTGATCACTTCCGGGGCAACCTGACGGCAGCCGACCTGTTCGTCGACGGTTTTGCGGCGGCGTCGCTGGGGGTTGCGGAGCAGGCGTTTCCCATCCTCCAGCTCACCGAGGCCCAGGATCGTGCTCCCTTGGCGCGCCCGCCCGATCTCTCCGCCGTGCCGCGTCCGCGCATCGAGGCGCGGCAGTCAGCCGCGTCGCCGATGGCCCTGTCGGCGGCGGCGTTCGCCGTGGGGGCGAGCGTGCTGGCGCGTGGACGCCGGGCAAGAGCGCACAAGCGGGGAGGTGGCGCGTGATCCGTTTCCGCGCCTTCTCAAAGCGTTTTGGCAATCACCTCGCGGTGGAGCGTCTCACGCTCGACGTGGGACGCGGCGACGTTGTCGCGCTGCTGGGGCCGAACGGGTCGGGCAAGACGACGTCGCTCAAGGCGGCGGCGGGGCTGATCCGGCCGACCGCCGGCGAGGTCGCCGTTGGTGACCCGCCCCGACCGAGCGTGCTCGCCGAGGCTCGGCGGATTACCTCCTATCTTCCCCAGCGCGTGTCCTTTCCAGACACGCTGAGCGGCCTGGAGGTCGTCGAGTTCTACAGGGCCCTGCGGGGAGCGCCCGGCGGGCGCGTGCAGGACGTGATGAAGGCCGCGGCGCTCAACGGAGCCGGCGAGCGCGCCGTCGGCACCTATTCCGGCGGGATGGTGCAGCGACTGGGCCTGGCGGTGGCCATGCTGCCCGACGCGCCGGTGCTGCTGCTCGACGAGCCCACCGCCGCCCTCGACCCGGATGGTCTCTGCACCTTCTACGGGCTGGTGGAACGTCACCGATCGGACGGACGAACGGTGCTCTTCAGCTCGCACCAGCTCGGCGACGTCGAACGCCTGGCCGATCGCATCGCCGTCCTGGTCGAGGGGCGCCTGGTGGCGACGTTCACCGCCTCCGAACTGGCCTTGCGACTCGCTGACCGCGGCGTGATGCGACTCCGGGTCGAACGGACGAGCGACGCCGTGCTCGCCGGGGTTCGCACCATCGCGCCGCGAGCGACCATGGTCGGTAGCGATCTCGTCGTGCCGGGGCCGGCCGCCGACCGCCCACGTGTGCTGGCGGCGCTGCAGGCGACGGGTGCCACCGTGCTCGCCCTGACAGCGGAAGAGGGTCGGCTCGACGCCTTCTATCACGAGTTGATTGCCGAGCAGGAGGAGAGGCATCCGTGAACTGGGCCCGGTTGCTGTTGGCGTGTGGCGCCCTCGCGGGGATCGCTGGATGTGGCGCGGGGGATTCGCTGAGCCCGGCCACGCTCGATACCCGCAACGACGCTTGTGCGCACTGCCGCATGAGCGTCTCCAGCGTGAGAACCGCGGCCCAGATCGTGGCGCCCGGCGAGGAGCCCCGGTTCTTCGACGACCTGAGCTGCCTGTCGAGCTGGCTCGGCGCGGGGCACGTGCTCCCGTCCGGAGCGCGCATCTTCGTGGCTGACCACCGCACGTCGTCCTGGGTGTCGGCCGACCTCGCGGTGTTCACGCGCGTGCCCGGCCTCGAGACCCCCATGGGATCGGGCATCGTCGCCCACGAGAGCGAAGCGTCGAGGGACCAGGACGACGCGGTGCGTGGCGGGTCACCCGTGCCGCCCCGTGAGGTGCTCGTCGGGCAGGCGGGGAGCGGCACGTGAGCGCGCCCGGGACGCTGGCGATGGTGCGGCTGTTCGCGCGCCAGGAGCTGGTGCTGGCCGTGCGTTCACGCTGGACGCCCATCTTCGCCGTCGTGTTTGCCGCCCTGTCGCTGGCGGTGGGATTCTCGGGCTACATCGTGACCGGGGGATTCGGGATGCAGGACTTCGCGCGCACGGCGGTGTCGCTCGTGCAGCTCGTGCTCCTGCTGGTGCCGCTCACTGCCCTCCTGATTGGCGTCATGGCTCTGGCACCGGAGCGGGGTGCCGCCGAACTGCTCTTCGCGCAGCCCGTGCCGCGGGCCACGGTGCTCGTCGGCAAGCTGGTCGGGCTGTTCGAGGCACTTGCCGCCGCCCAACTGATTGGATTCGGCGCCGCGGGGCTGACCGTCTTTTCCCAGGCGGGCGAGACGGGCGCAGGTGGGTTCCTGCTCATGGTGGCCGGCTCCTTGGCGCTGACGGCCATCTTCCTGGGCATTGCTGCGCTCATCTCGGTGGGCAACGTCGGCCGCCGGGCACGTGCGCTGGCCATCGCGCTGGTCGTCTGGTTCGTGGCGGTTGTGCTGTTCGACGTCGCGATCCTCGGCGTGGCCACACTGCTGCGCTCCGGCCACGCCTCGAGACTGCTCGTGACGGCGGTCATCGTGAATCCGGTCGACGCCGTCCGGACCGGCACGCTGCTCGGCATCGAGGGAAGCGCGGCGTTTGGGGCTGCGTCGCTGGCCTTCTTCCGCATCACGGGCGGATCGACAGCGGCGGCCGCGTACTTGCTGGTCTCGGTAGGGGCCTGGCTGGTCGTGCCCACAGTGCTCGCCGTGAGGCGGCTCGAGCGGGCCGACCTCTGACGCGCGGGTGTCAGGAGTGAGACAGCGTCACGAGCTCCTCGCGGTTGACGAGGGTGAAGCCGTCCTTGTCGGTGCGGACGATGTCCTGCTTCGACCAGCGGCTCATGATGCGGATGGCCGTCTCAATGGTCGTGCCGGTCATGTCGGCCAGTTCCTGGCGCGAGAGCGGCATCGGGATGAACGTGTGCTCGCCCCGGATCTGGCCCACGTCGGTCGCCATCTTGAGGAAGAGCCGCGCAAAGCGCGGTTCGACGCGACCACCGGTGAGCTCGGCGAGGCGCGCCGTCAGCTCGACCAGACGGTGGGTGAGCCCCAGCAGGAGACCGCGGACGATCGACGGGTAGCGCTCGAGCAGCTCAAAGAACGCGCCCCTCGGGATTGCCACGCAGGTGACCGGCTCGAGGGCCATGGCCGAGGCGGGGAACGGGCTGCCCTCGTAGACGGCCACGGCGCCGAGGGGATCGCCGGCGCCGAAGATCTCGAGGATGACGTCCTTGCCTGCTGGCGTCATCTTGTAGACCTTCACGCGCCCGGAGATGACGACGTAGAAGTCGTTCGAGGGTTCGTCCTCGGCAAAGACCAGGGTTCCGCGGGGGTACGTGGCGATGCGCGCCACCTCGGCGACGCGTTCGCAATCCTCGGGCGAAAGCCGGCGGAAGAGCGCCGTGGACCGAAGAATCTCGGCCGTGGCTGCGGCCATAGCGCGGATTCTATCCGGTTCGCCGCCAGCAGGCGAGAGGCGGGAGGGCACGATAGAACCCCCGTCGGGCTATCCCGGCACTGCAGCCGCCGCGCCCATCGGCCGATGTTCAAGACGGAGCCTTGAATCAGGGGACGACTCCGTCCAGATCCTCACATGCCGAGAATCCTGCTCTCGAAGGCCCAGCCCGGCCAGGTTCTCACGCGGCCCGTCACCACCTCGGCCGGCGTGGTCATGGTGCAGGCGGGCTCGCCGCTCACGCCGGCCCTCATCGAGCGCCTGACGAACTTCGGCGTCGATACGGTCGTCGTGGGCGATGACGCGGCACAGGCCGCCGGGGATACGCGTCCGATGGAGGAGCGGGTTCGCGAAGTCGAGGCGCGTTTCCTCGGCCACGACCAGGACGACTGGATGATGACCCTCAAGCAGATTGTCATCGCCCAGCTCGCGCGTGACTGACGGCCATGCGCGACCGGGCCGTCGTTCGTGCGCGCGTCGAGGGCATCACCAAGATCCTGACGATTCCCACGATCGTGGGCCGCATCACGACGATGGTGTCGTCGGGCACGGTGTCGGCCGGCGAGATCGCCGACGAAATCGGGAAGGACCAGATCCTCGCCGCCAAGGTGCTGAAGCTCGTCAACAGCGGCTTCTACGGCTTCCGGCAGCCCATCAGCACCATCACCCACGCGATGGTGCTGCTCGGCAACGACGTCGTCAAGACGCTGGTGCTCACCTCGTCGGTGCTCGACATCGTCAGCGCGATGAACGAGCACATCAAGGGGCTGTGGGAGCATTCGATAGGAACGGCCAGGCTCGCGGGGACGCTGGCGCAGAAGACCGAAGCCAAGAACCCCGAGGAGATCGCCCTGTGCGGTCTGCTGCACGACATCGGGAAGGTGATCATCGCGCAGACGTTTCCCGAGGAGCATGCCGAGATCCGGCGCACCGTCAGTGCGCGGAATTGCCTGCAGATCGAGGCCGAGCAGGCGGTGCTCGGGGTCACCCATCCCGAGGTCGGCATGTGGCTGCTCAAGAAGTGGTCGTTGCCCGCCTCGCTGGTGAACCCGGTCGCCTACCACAGCAACTTCCACCCGCGCCGCGACTTCGCCGACCGGACGGCGATCGTGCACGTGGCCGACATCCTGTGCCGCGCGAAAGGGGTCGGGTACGCCGGCGACCACCGGATCCCGGCGCTCAATCGGGACGCGTGGGCGATGTTGCGCCTCGACATGGACGACATCGCCGAGGCGATGGCCAATCTCGAGGACGAGATCCGGTCAGGGCTCTTCGCCTGACGGCGGCGTGAGACGTTCGCTGCCCACCAGCCACACCCTCGGAGCGAGCGACCAGTCGAAGGCATGGAGCCCCTCCGGCCCGAGCCGGACGATCTCGGCGAGCGCCCGCGACGCGTCGGCAAGGAGACGCTCGACGTTCACGTCCTGGCACGTCGGTGCGAACGGGCGCAGGTACATCTGGCCACGCCCCAGCATGTAGACGGCGCCGTGGTGGTTGTGACGGCGAAGGTGGTGAAAGGCGACGCCGATCTGCAGGATCCCCTGATACAATCGGCGCACCGGGCGGGGCTCCGCGCGCCACAGCGTCTCGAGCAGCTCGTGCTGCTCGTAGAATTCACCGCGGTTGAACAGCTCGATGGCGTCGAGCAGGAGGCTCGGCGGCGTTTCGGCGCACGCGGCCCGGCCGTCGGTCACGTCGAGTCCCCGGAGCCGGCATTCCTGATTTCAGAGCATGGCAACGCGACGACCATCGGTTCAGTCCACTTCCTCCAAACGGTTCGGTCGGTCGGGCACGCGGTACGTCGAACGCGGGGGGCGTCGCTTCGTGGTTTCGCCCGACGCGGCGCTGCCCAGCGTCGAACGGCGCCGCTCAGGCTTGCACGGGTGGGGCATGTTCGCCCTCGAACGCATTCCGAAGAACAAGCGGATCATTGCATACCTCGGTGAGATCGTCTCCCACCGGGAGAGTCTCGACCGGGAGTTGCGCTACCTCGAGCGCGGCCACATCTGGTGCTTCAAGCTCAACAGCCGCTGGGTCATCGACGCGGGGCACGGCGGCAACGACGCGCGGTTCATCAATCACGCCTGCACGCCCAACTGCTACTCGCAGGTCGTCGACGGCACGATCTGGATTCGAGCGGCACGCACCATCGCGCCCGGCGAGGAACTCACCTACGACTACCACACCGACGGCGACGGCTTGATCACGTGCCTCTGCCGGCCCGGCTGCCGCACGAAGCTGTAGAGCGTGGGCATGGTGTTCGTCTACCTGCACGGTTTCGCGTCGTCGGCCGGGTCGTCGAAGGGGCGGTTCTTCGCCGAGCGGTTCGCCCGGCACGGCCTCGTGCTCGAGCGTCCCGACTTCAACGGGCCGGAGTTCGCCACCCTGACGGTGTCGCGGATGATCCGCCAGGCGGAGGGTGCGATGGCCAGCCTGCCGCCAGGCCCCAGGGTGGTCATCGGGTCGAGCCTCGGGGCCCTCGTGGCGTGGCACGTGGCGGCCCGGGCCGAGGCACGGGGGGCGGGCCTGTACCGACTCGTCCTGTTGGCCCCGGCGTTCGACTTTGGCCTCCGCGACCTGGCCGCCGAGGCCGACGAAGGGGTGCGACACTGGCGCGAGCGTGGCTGGTGGGAGTGCGACCACCACGCCTACGGGGAGCGCCTCCGCGTGGGCTACGACCTGTACCAGGATGCCGGCCGGCTGAACGCCCGTGAGGCCCGGGTCTCAGTGCCCACGCTCGTGTTCCAGGGGCGCGGCGACGAGGTCGTCGACCCAGCCATGGTCGTGCGGTTCGTGACGGACCGACCCAACGTTACGCTGCGCCTCGTCGACGACGACCACCAGTTGCTGAAGAGCCTCGACGTCCTCTGGGCCGAGACCGAGCAGTTCCTCGGGCTGACGGCCAGCCGGTGACGGCCGTGCGGAACCTGAGGCGCCCCCGGCGCATCCTAGAGGCTAACGCTCAACGGCGTTGACACGACGGGGCGGGTTCTGTGGCCGGACAGCCGCACCCGTCCTCGGCGCCACCCGCTCGCGGCTGGCTTCGCTGTCATCACAGGTGAGCTGAGGGACCTCGAAACAGACCGGGTCGGGGACAAGCGGTGAGGACCTGATGCTGATAAAGCGGGTGCCGGACATGCCGGCCTCGGAGATCACGGACGAGCGGCTGTACTGGGGTCGCCGCCAGTTCCTGCGCGCCGTCGCGGGCACGGCAGTCGGGACCGCCACGCTGTGGTCGCCCGCCTCGCCAGCGGTCGAAGCCCTCGAAGCGCAGGCTTCGCTGCAGGGCCTTGAGAAGAGTGGGCTCAGCACGACCGAGGAGCCCAACAGCTTCGACGACATCACGAGCTACAACAACTTCTACGAGTTCGGTCTGGACAAGGAGGACCCGCGGCGCTACGCGGGGCGACTCAAGACCCGGCCATGGACCATCAAGGTGGACGGCGAGGTCGGAAAGCCCGCCGAGTATGCCTTGGACGACCTGATCAAGCTCAACCAGCTCGAAGAGCGCATCTACAGGTTCCGCTGCGTCGAGGGATGGTCGATGGTGATTCCCTGGGTCGGGTTCCCGTTGGCTGCCGTGCTGAAGCGCGTGGAACCGACCTCGCGCGCGAAGTATGTGGCGTTCACGACGCTGCTGCGTCCATCAGAGATGCCAGGTCAGCGCACCGACGTCCTGGAGTGGCCCTACGTGGAGGGCCTCCGTCTCGACGAGGCCATGCACCCGCTGACGATCCTCGCGGTCGGGCTGTACGGAAAGACGTTGGTCAACCAGAACGGCGCGCCCATCCGCCTGGTCGTGCCCTGGAAGTACGGCTTCAAGAGCATCAAGTCGATCGTCCGCATCTCGCTGGTCGAGAAACAGCCGCCGACGTCGTGGAACCGTTCTGCGCCGCAGGAATACGGCTTCTACTCAAACGTCAACCCGGACGTGGATCACCCCCGCTGGAGCCAGGCGCGCGAACGGCGCATCGGCGAGTTCTTCCGGCGCAAGACGCTGCCGTTCAACGGTTACGCCGACCAGGTGGCGGGTCTTTACGCGGGCATGGACCTCCGCAAGCTCTACTGAGCGTGGCCGAGCCAGCGCGGGTCAGACGCCAGGTGCTGAAGGCGGCCGTGTTTGTCGCGGCCACGAT
>JAFNAJ010000416.1 GCA_017860085.1 Acidobacteriota bacterium
TGCCACCCTGGCGGCCTTCTCCCGCACGCCATCGCACTCCTCGACGGGGCACAGGCGCATCGCCGCGTTGTACGCGCTTCCCACGAGCGCGAGCAGTTCTGGGTGGCCAGCACCGAGCAACTCGCTGCCCCCCTCGACGTGGTCCATGGCCTTCTGCGCGGTCGGCCAGCTTCCGGTGTTCAGGGCGTGGAACCCCTCCGCCGCGCCGAGCAGGAGGAACGTCATCCCGGACGGACGCTTCTGTTTCGCCACCTCCAGCAGGGAGACCGCCTTCATGGTGTCCGGGTGGCCCAGGATCAGGGCGGAGCCGAGGAAGAGATGGTCCTCCGGCGCCTCGGGCGCAAGCTCGCCGAGTTGTCCGAGTTGCTCCGCGTACCGGTCGAGCTCCCCCCTCCAGAGATAGGCGTTCGCCAGCATTGCCCTGGCCGCAACAGTTTTCGGAGCCAGCGCGACCGCCTGTTCGAACTGTGCGACGGCGTCATCGATCCGGAAGCTGTAGAGTGCGACCTGTCCGCGGAGGATCCGGACCGACTCGGCCGGGGCCCCGTGGCGCTCAGCCTCCGCGATCGCCTGTTCGGCTGCCGCGCGGTCGACGCCCCAGGCCGCCGCGAGCGCCGTGTCGATCGCGTGCTCCATTCGCTCCCGTTCAAGCTGTTGCGACGACAGGTGCGCACGCCAGCCAAGCCAACCAGCCGCCGTGACGCTGACCGCCAGGACCGCCGTGAGGCCCGCCACCAGCGGCTTCCGCCGACACCACCGCCAGGCTCGCTCGGGCGCCCTGACCCGTCGCGCCACGATGGGCTGGCCGTCGATGAATCGCCCGAGTTCCTCCGCGACCGCCTGCGCGCTGTCGTACCGGCGCTTCGGGTCTTTCTCGAGGCACTTGAGGCAGACGGTCTCGAGGTCGCGCGGGATGGAAGGGCTCAGCGAGCGCGGGGCGGCAGGCTCGCTGGTCAGCACCTGGTGCAGCACGTCGGTCGGTGTCTCTCCCTTGAAGGGAGCCTGCCCGGTCAGCGCGTGATACAGCGTGGCCCCCAGGCCATAGACGTCGCTGCGACGCGACGCTTTTCCGCCCCCGCTCTCCGTTTGCTCCGGCGGCATGTAGCTTGGGGAACCCACGGCCTGCCCACTCAGCGTCAGGTGCGAACGTTCATCCACGCGTTTCGCGAGCCCGAAGTCGGTCACGCGCGGCTCTCCCCGCTCGTCGATCAGCACGTTGGACGGCTTCAGATCGCGGTGCAGGATGCCTCGGTCGTGGGCGTACTGGACCGCTTCGGCCACACCTTTCAGCAAGCGGGCCGTCTGCACGAAGCCTGGGGGGCCCACAGCCCCAGAGGCGATCAGGCGCGCGAGGCTGGAGCCATCGACGTAGTCCATGACGAGATACGGCTGCCCCTGCCAGTCTCCGACGTCGTGGATGGCGACGATGTGCGGATGGTGCAGGCCGGCGGCGGTCGAGGCCTCGGTGCGGAAGCGCTGCAGGGATTCCGGGCTCAGGGATCCCGGCAGGAGCAGCTTGACCGCGACGATGCGGTCGAGGGGGATGTGACGGGCGCGATACACGACACCCATCCCGCCCCGTGCGATCTCATCGAGCAACTCGTACTCGCCAATACGATTGCCGTGACCCAGGGCCATCACACTTCTTGGCTCGCCCTCGGTTGGAGCCTGGCTTGGGGAACGCGCGGAGCCGCGTCGGTCGGTGGCGCCGGCGTCGAGTGCACCGCGCAGGGCGCAGGAGGGACACACGACCCCGATGGTGCCACTTGGCAGCGCCTCACCGCAGTCGGGGCAGTGTCTCGCGCTCATGGCTCACTTGGAGTCGTGTCTTGGGTCTGTGCCAGGAGGAGACTGACGGGCGCGAACCGACCCCTGTCCATGCCCTAGACCAGTACTTGCAGCAGGTACCGGATCTCGTCGTCCACATCCGCGGGGTCGGCAACGGTGTGGGCGATCTCCTCACGTACCAATTCGTTGTGCCGCTGGCGCAACCGGCGGATGGCCGATTTCACCGCGCTCTGGCTCAGCGCCGACTGCGAGGCCACCTCGGCATACGGCCGTTGGCCCGGGGCATCCAAGCGGAATTCGGTCAACTGCTCGAACAGGTCAGCCTTGCCGAGGTCCGCGTACTCCTCGCGCAAACGAAGGGCGGCGCGCTCGAGAAGGGTCGCGACCCACGTGCGCTCGAAGACGCGCTCCGGCGTCAGCGCGTCTGTCGGCTCCAGTCGATAGCGGCCTTCGGCCGCCTCTTCATCGAATGAGATCGGCCGGTGCCCGGCGCCCCGTTTGAGCCGCTGCGCCTTGTCCCGCTCGTCCGAAAGCAGGTGCTTGACACCCGCCAGCAGGAACGAGCGGAAGCGGCCCCTGTGCGGATCCGCCCGGGCCAGGTAGTCTCTGGCCAACAGCCGCGCGAAGAATTCCTGGGTGAGATCTTCCGCATCCGCTGGGCCATAGCCGCGGCGCCGGACGTACGCGTAGAGCGGATACCAGTAGGTGCGGCACAACTGCTCCAGCGCTGCCGGCGCCTGTACGCCGGTACCCCGGCCCGCCGCCAGCACGACGCTCCAGTGAGTCGTGACGAACTCGCCGCGAGGGGAAGACGGTCGGCCGGTCACCCAGCCCCATCCTTGGGGGCACGAACCATCAAAACGCACCTCCGTACTGATTGCAAGGCTTCCATCTCGGGATGTGGCCGTCGCCGTGAGCCGGTGGCTGCCAGCCGGCAGCCGGACTATGATCTCCATCATGTGACCGTTTCGCGCCCCCACGGTAGCGTCTGCCCCCGGGGAGGTGTGTCATGCGTCCGGTCCGCGCGCTTCTGCCGGTCCTCGGGTTGGCCCTCGTCGCGATTCCCGTTGCTGCCGAGGACTGCCTCACCTGTCACGAGAAGACGGCCCCGCAGATCGTGGCCGACTGGAAGATCTCGAGGCACAGTGCCGCCGGTGTGGGCTGCGAGATCTGCCACGGCGACGAGCACACCACGCCGCAGGACGTGGCGAAGGCGAAACTGCCGACGCCGGACACCTGCGCCACGTGCCACGCTGAGCGCGTCGCGCAGTTCAAGAAGGGCAAGCACGCGCTGGCGTGGGTGTCGATGAATGCGATGCCCACCATCCACGCGCAGCCCGTCGCGATGACGGCCGGCATGAAGGGCTGCGGCGGCTGCCACAAGATCGGCCTGAAGAGCGAGGCCGACCTCAAGAGCATCACGGCCGACGGCAGCCGGG
>JAFNAJ010000053.1 GCA_017860085.1 Acidobacteriota bacterium
TGCGCGCTGGCGGAGACTCCCCACGACAGGGCCACCCCACACAGCGCAAGCCACAGGCCACGTCGACGCATCATGGTCTCCTCGTGCAAAGCGGGGTCAGGTCTTGAATCTGCGGTTTTTTCACATCTGGCACCGCTCGGTACCATGCCATCAGTGCCAGATGTGAAAAAACCGAAGATTCAAGACCTGACCCCCCCTTTGCTTTGTCAGAACGTGTACTTCAGCCCGAGTTGAATCTTCCGCGAGCTGCTCACCGTGCTCCGCAGGATGCGTCCGAACGTCGTACTGGTGTAGGTTGCCGTCGGGAAGCCGAACGACACCGTGTTGGTGAGGTTGGTGATGTCGGCGCGGAACTCCAGCGTGTGCGTCCACGGCATGAAGAACCGCTTCGACGCGGTCAGGTTGAGATAGACCTGAGCCGGCCCGGTGAACGCATTGCGGCCGACGTCGCTGAACTCGCCCGCGGCCGGGATGCTGAACAGCGCGCGATCCTCAGGGGTGAAAAACCACTTGATGGGCTGCCCGGTCGCGGTGTCGTCGTACGGCGATCCGAGATTGGTGTCGCACCCGCCGCAGTTCGCCGGGGTCTGCACGACGCTCGAGATCGTGTTCGAGCCCGCGTACACGGTGAAGGGGCGCCCTGTCTGCCAGACCCACTGCCCGGCTACCTGCCACCCACCGATGACCTGGTTCATCCAGCTGGACACATTGGCGCCGTACCGCTTGTCGTGCCCGAATGGCAAGTCCAGCACCCAGCTGCCGGAGAAGACGTGCAGCCGGTCGAAGTCGGATCGGGCGTAGTTCAGGCTGCGGTCGAAGATGTCGAACGGCGTGCTCGAGGCCGACTGCGCGTCGGCGGTGCTCACCACCGTAAACGCGGGGTCGAACGACCGGGTGTCCTTGGACTGGGCCAGGGTGTACGCGATCAGGTAGGAGTAGCCATCACTGTAGCGTCGCTCGAGCTTCAGCTGCATGGCGTGGTAGCGCGACCAGTCGTTGTTGTCGATGACGAACATGCCTCCCAGGTACTGCGGATACGGGAAGAAGAAGTAGGGGCCCAGCCCTGAGAGTTCGGACAGCGTCTTCCCGCTCTGGATCCGCGTGCCGAGCGAACTCGCCAGCGCCGCCACGCTGTTCAGTTGCAGGTTCGACGGGAAGAGCCGTCTCACCATGTCGGATCCGGTCTCACCGGGGTTCCTCCGCGTGTCTGGCACGAGTAGCTGGTTCATCAGCGGGCTCTGCCCGCCGGCCTTCACGATGTTGAAAGCGTCGAGGAACCCGTTGTCGAAGATCTCGGCTTGGTTGACGTTGTACGCCCCAAACAGACGGTCGGCCTTCCGACCAACGTACGCCGCTTCGATGAGCGTCTTGGTCCAGACTTCGCGCTGGTAGCTGACGGCCCAGGCGTGGGTGATGGGCGTGTCGAACTCGGTGTCCATCACCCGCATGCTGTTGGCCGACACTGGCGGTGGGGTGAGGTTGGCCGTCGGCGAGGTGGTTGGCGCGAGCGTGGGCAGCCCAGGCAACCGGCCGCCGGCCTGCCCGTACGCCGTGTTGCTCACCGCCAGCGTGATCCCCGGGATGCTCTGGAAGATGGACGAGGAAATCACGAACGTGTTGATGCGGTCGAACGCCATGCGGTAGTTCGCGCGCACGGCGCTCTTGCCGTCGCCCGACGGATCCCAGGCCACGCCGACCGAGGGGGCGAAGTTGTTCCAGTCGTCGTCGTACAGCGGTTCCTCCACCCAGGTCAGTGTGCTCGTGCCGGGTTCGCCGACGGCGACCCTCACGTCGGGTCGCCGGATCAGGCCGTCGGGGTTGCCGGGCGCGAGCTTCGCCTCCCAGCGCAGGCCAAGGTCGAGCGTGAGGTTCGGCCGCAGCTGCCAGGTGTCCTGCGCAAAGAGGTCGATCTCCGGGTACCGGGCATCGAACAGGAAGAGGGTGCCTGGCGTCGCGTAGACGTCGCCCTCGGACACGAAGGCCTGCTGCAGGGTGCCCACCCGGCCGAGCAGGAAGTTGATGCTCGACTGCAGTGCCGGACGGTCGAACTGCGTGTTGATGTCGCCCGGAATCTTGAACGTGGCGGGATCGACCGTGTTGATGGTGGTGCTGAAGTTCACGTAGGGCGTCACGTTGATGCCCGACACCGACCCGCGGACATCCTCGTGCTTCTGGAAGCGCATGTTGGTGCCGAACTTGAAGTTGTGGGCGCCCGTCACCCAGCTGAGGTTGTTGACCAACTGGATCGTCCGCAGATCGCGCTTGTTGCCGTACTCCGTCGTCGTTGGCACGGTGACCGGCGCCGACAGCAACGTCGGGATCGAAGCGTCCGCCGACGGGATCTGGAAATCGAAGGCAAAGCTGTTCCAGCCGACCACGAACTCGTTGACGACGTTGCCGCGCGGGTTCCACCGCCAACTACCCGCCCAGTTGAGAGGGTTGCGGTAGGTGTTGACCACGCATGGCAGCCCAGGGAACAACGGCTCGCCGCCGTTGACGCGGTCGCAGATCGAGTTCTGCTCGCCCCAGGCCACGCGGCCAAAGGCGTAGTTGCGGGCATCGAAGACGTGGTCGACCCGGATCGTCGCGTCGTACTGCTCCTCGCTCTCTTCGGGGAAGAACCGGAAGCCCGCGGTGTTGAGACCGTCGCCCTGGGTGAAGTCGTTGGGCAGCGGCGTCTGGCCCATCAGGGAGCGGATGTAGGCGTCCTGCCCGATGCCGGCTGGGTCGTTCGTGAAGATGTTGTAAGTGCCAATCGGGACGCCGGGCAGGACGTTGCCGTTGGCGTCCACCGAGGCGCCGCTGACGCCCGCTGGCTGGTTGCGGCCCCCGACCACGTACCGCCAGACGCCGTTGCGGGCATCCTGCGTGTAAACGGTGCGCAGCACCTCGCGCGAGCGGGTGGCCCGCAGCACCTGCAGGTTGCCGAAGAAGAACGTCTTGTTCTTGATGATCGGCCCGCCGAGGCTGAACCCGCCGATGTTCTGGTCGAGCTTGTCCTTGGCCTTCTCGGCGTCCTCCGGATTGGAGAACTGCTGGTTCACCTCCCACTCGTTGGCGTTGAACTCCGGCCGGCGGGCGAAGAAGAAGCCGGTGCCGCGGAACTGATTCGTGCCGGAGCGGGTGACCATGGCGACCTGTGCGCCGCTGTTGCGCCCGTACTCGGCCGTCTGGTTGCCGGTCAGCACCTTGAACTCGGAGATCGAGTCGGGGTTGGTGCGCAGGGGCGAGAAGTTCGACCCGCCCGCGCTCGTCTCGTTGATGTCGATGCCGTCGAGCGTGAAGTTCCACGACCGGTCGCGCGCCCCGTACACGTGGAAGCCGCCGCCGGTGTTGGCGCCGCCGACGACCCCCGGCATCGCCGTGACGAGGTCCAGCGGGTTGCGGCCGCGCGTGCCGACGATGGGCAGCGCTTCGACCGTCTTCTGGTCGACGATCGAGCCGAGGTTACCCGAGGTGGCCGTCTGCACGATCGGCGAGGCGCCCACGACGGTGATCGTCTCGGCGATGTCGCCAGCCTCCAGGCGGGCGTCCGCGCGCGTGGGCTGGCCGATCTCCACGCGGATGCCGGTGCCCGTGTACGTCTTGAAACCCCCGAGCTCCGCCTTGAGGGTGTAGTTACCGATCGCCAGCGCCTCGAAGCTGTACGTGCCAGCCTCGCCGGTCACGGCCGTGTAGCTCACCCCGGTGGCTTCGTTGGTGATCGTGACCGTGACGCCTGGCAGGACGGCGCCGGTCGCGTCGGTCACCTGGCCGACCAAACGCGACGTGGTGCCTTGCGCCGCGGCTGACGCCGCCGCGAAGAGCACGAGAAGGAAAGTGAGCACCAAGCGGGACGGACGCATTGCTGACCTCCAGTGGTATGACAATGGACCGGATGCGATCGGGCCTTGGGTTAGGCCGGGAGTCTGGGGACTCACCGCTCAACGGCGCGATGCTACGCCTGCGTGTTCGAAAAATCAACGTCGCCCGGAGGGCCCGAAGGGCTGGTCTCGCTCAGGCACAGTAGCCGCGTGCACGGCCGCCCCGAGCAACCCGGCGCGGCTGTCGAGGACCACGCTGACGGGGATGTGGGCGAGCAGGTCCGTCATCGGAGGCTTCGACCGAAACGCTTGCACGAATCGACCGTCACCGAGCGGCTCGAGGATCTTCGGAGGGATCCCGCCACCGATGAAGACACCCCCGCGCGCGACGGCGATGATGGCCATCGTGCCGGCGACCGACCCGAACGCCTCGAGAAAGAGACCAAAGGCGTCGACGCACGAAGCGCAGGTGGCCTGCGTCGCGGCCGTCGTGACGTGGGCGGGGTAGTCGGCGTCGTCGAGGTCCAGGGGCGCCAGCGGGCAGCGACCCCCGTGGACGAAGTCGGCGATGTTCCCCAGGCCTCGGCCGGAGACGACGCGCTCCATATCGACCCGCCCATAGAGCGTGAGCAGGTACCGCACCAGGTCGATCTCACGCTGGGTCCGCGACGGGAAGTCGCCGTGCCCTCCCTCGGACGGCATGGGAAGCAGGCGGCCACCCACGCAGTGCAGGAAGCTGACGCCGAGGCCCGTTCCCACGGTGAGGAGAAGCGCGTTGCCCGAGGGATCGGCTGTTCCCGCCTGGATCACCGCCAGTTCGTCGGGGCGGAGAACGGGCACCGCCAATGCCATGGCCTCCGCGTCGTTGAGCAGCTCGACGCGGGCGAGCCCCGTCTGCTCGCGCAGCTCCGCGGCGCTCACGGGCCACGGCACGTTGGTCAGCCTGGCGGTCTGACCGACCACAGGGCCTGCGACACCGATGGCCGCGACGTCCACCACCTCGGGCCCGACGTCGTTCTGTCGCAGGAACTCGATCACCATCGGAGCCAGCCCGCTGTGGTCCAGCGTGGCGAATTCATGTACGGCCCGGAGCTCGGGACGGGGAGTGGCCGCGTCGAAGAGGCCGAGCCGCGTCGTGGTGCCGCCGAGATCACCTGCCAACAACATGGATTCACGCTACCACACGTCCGGGGGACGCCGATCGTCTATCCTCTTGGTCGATGACGTCGGCACGAGCACTCGCGGGGCAGGTCGTGACCTTCGCCGGCCGCCTCCTGACGTTGGCGCGCAAAGATGCGGTGGCCCAGGTCGCGCGTCTCGGTGGCAGCGTCGAGACCGAGGTCACCGAGCGCACCACGCTGCTGGTGGTGGCCGCCGACGCCTCGCCCCCCGGCGCGGCCGCCGGTGGCCAAGCACCACACGTCGAGACCGACGCACACCGGAAGCTGCGGCTCGCGGCGGAGTTCAACGGTCGGGAGCCGGGGCGGATCCGCGTGGTGTCGGAAGACGAATTCTGCACCCTCGTGGGGCGCGTGACGCCGACCGCGCTGCGACAGCAGTACTACGCCCTGACGACCATCCGGAGCCTCTACCCGGCGGTCCGCGACGATCATCTCCGCTATCTCGAGAAATGGGGGCTCGTCCGGGCCATCGTCCGGACCCCAGGCGAGGTGTACTACGGATTCAGCGACGTGAGCGCCATCAAGCAGGCCAACGATGAACTGGGCGCCGGCACGCCGTTCCGAACCGTGCTCCGGTCACTGGTGTCGGCGCGATCGGGTCAGCTGGCGCTCGATTTCAGGCCGCCACGGTCCGACGCTCCGCAGGCCAAGGTCGTGACGCTGCCAGCCCGGAGCGCCAGGGCGAAACGCGACGCCTCGGTCTTCGCCGACATGCCGCCGCTCGCGCCGGCCGAAGCGAAGTTCCTCGAAGGGGAGCGGCTGGAAGAGAGTGACGCCGCCGACGTCGAGACGGCCATGGCGGCCTACCGCGAGGCGCTGCGGCTCGACCCCACGCTCGTCCCTGCCATGATCAACCTGGGCAACCTCCACTACGCGCTCGATCGCCTGCCCGAGGCCCAGGCGCTCTACGTCCAGGCAGCGCTCGAGTCACCGCGATCCTTCGAGGCCCACTTCAACCTGGGCAACGTCTTCCACGATCTGGGGCGGTATCCGCAGGCGGTGACGTGCTATCGCGAGGCCATCCAGCTCAATCCCGCCTACGCCGACGCGCACTTCTACCTGGCGGTGACGCTCGAGAAGCTGGGGCGTTCGCCGGAAGCGCGGCCGCACTGGCGGCGCTACCGCGATCTGTCTCCGGATGGGGAGTGGGTGGACCTGGCGCGCGAGTTCGGCGAGTAGACAGCCGTCGGCGGTGCCGAGCGCGGCTCACCGCCGCCGGACGCGACGCAGCTTGTAGTGCCCGCAATCCGAGCACCAGGCGTCTGCACTGAAGCCGCCGGTGCCCGCAAACGCCAGCACCTCGCGATGGGTGCAGTGGGCAGCGGTGCCGTTCTCGGCCGACTGCTGCCACCGGCACGAGGCAAACCGAGCGTGCGAGCCAGCCACGGCGGCCCCATCGTCTGGGGGAGACGTCACGATCGGTCCAAAGGGTGCTTCGTCGAACATCGGTCAGGACAACAAGAAAAACGTCGCGCGCCACTTCCGCGAGAGGCCCGCGGAAATGACCTCCGGCTCCCAGGGCCTTCTAGCGGGCGCGGAAGGTGATGATGCCGCGAACAGGGTCGTACGGCGAGACACCCACGGTGACGCGGTCGCCGGGAACCACGCGGATGCGGAAGCGGCGCATGCGCCCGCTCAACTGCGCGAGCACTTCCTGGCCCGAATCGCACTGCACACGATAAAGGCCGCCACTATGGACGGCCACCACGGTTCCCTGCACGTCGATGAGGTCGTCTTTGCTCATTCCTTCCCGACAGTCTGTCACAGGACCCGGCTCAGTGGCAACGACACTCGCCGGCCACGAAACGCCGTCCCACGCGCATCACAGCCCTCGGACCGCGTTCTCCACCTCCCTGGCGAGCGACGCGTAGTCGTCGCCGCGCAGCCGCAGCGGCTCGCCAAAGGCCACGCGTGCCCGGCC
Source organism: Acidobacteriota bacterium (assembly GCA_017860085.1). Classification (GTDB taxonomy): domain Bacteria; phylum Acidobacteriota; class Vicinamibacteria; order Vicinamibacterales; family JAFNAJ01; genus JAFNAJ01. The sequence continues at coordinate 6,906 of JAFNAJ010000053.1, forward strand.
GGGCCGGGCCCAGCGCCACGACTGGTGGAGGATCCGGTCGAGCCCCTCGAGGCGCACCGGCACGACGGGCAGGTCGAGCCTCGCCCCGATCATGCCGACGCCCGGGCGGAAGAGGTTGATCTCGCCGTGGTCGGTGCGCTTGCCCTCGGGGAAGATCAGCAGCGAGTACCCGTCCGCCGCGAGGTCTCCGATGTAGCGCAAGGTCTGCCGCGTGCCAGCTTCGCGCTGCGGCAGCGGAAACGCGTTGAAGAACAGCGTCGCGAGATAGTAGTTCAGGCTGTTGCTCAGCCAGGCGCGCCGCCCGAACTGCTCGGGGAAGAAGTGGGCCTTGAAAAACTCCTTGGCCATCGCGATGGCCACCCGGTGGCGCCAGCGCGCGGGAAGCGCCATCAACACCGACGGGGCGTCGAGATGGCTCTGGTGATTGGCCGCGAACACGACCGGGCCCGTGAGTCCAGCCAGGTGGTCGCGCCCCTCGACCCTCAGCCACACGAACAGCCGGCCGATCGGGAGGATCCACGTCGCAAGCGACGCGCGGCGGACTGCCCGCGCCAGCCAACGCCGATTCCAGGACGGAAACACGACGGGCTCGGCGGCCTCGGCCGGTCTCGGTTGCGCGCCGGCGGGTACCGCCGCCGGCTCCACCAACCGCGCCAAGTCGCCAACCGTGCGCGCGGCCGCGAACGCCCCCTCGTCGATCGTCACCTGGAACCGCTCCTCGAGCGCCATCAGGAGTTCGACGTGCTCGAGCGACGTGAGGCCCAACTCCTCGATCGCGGTGGCGGGGCTCACTTCCGTGCCCCCGTGCGCGAAGCGAGCCACGAGCATCTCGATCGACTCCTCGCCTCGTGCGCCGCGCGGAGGAGCCGTGGCGCCGCCGGCCTCGACCCACGCCCTGATCTCTCGCCGCTTCAGCTTGCGAGTGCCCTCCGTGCGCGGCAGCTCCTCGAGGGGCCACAGCGACGTGCTCCGGATCTTCTGGTGATCGGCCAGCGCGGTGTTGGCCCCGCGCACGACGCGGTGTGCGTCGCTGCCCGGCTCGAGCACCAGTACGGCATGCACGCGCTCCTCGCCATCGCGCGTCACGCCGACGACGGCCGAATCGCGGACCCCCGGCTGCGCGTTGATCGCCCGCTCGACGTCCTCGGGAAAGACGTTGAGGCCCTCGGGCGTGACGATCATCTCCTTCTTGCGGCCGCGGATGTACAGCTGGCCGTTCTCGTCGAATCCCCCAACGTCGCCGGTGTGCAGCCAGCCGTCCTCGAACGCCTCGGCCGACGCCTGCGGCGCGTTGAAATACCCCCGCGTCACGTTGTCGCCCCGCACGAGGATCTCGCCATCGGCGGCGATCTTGACCTCGACACCTCCGATGGGCTTGCCAACCGAGCCCTTCTTCGTCGAAAACGGGTGGTTCAGGGTGACGATCGGCGCGGTCTCGGTGAGGCCGTAGCCCTGGATGACGACGAACCCCAGCCCGCGCATGAACTCTTCGAGTTCGCCCTCGAGCGGCGCGGCGCCGACGATGAAGCTCCAGAACTTCCAGCCGAACGCGCGGTGAACGGCCCTGTAGATCCACCACCGACGGGTCCAATGCCTGCGCTGGCCGCCGGCGCTCTGTGACTCTGGGAAGGCGCGCAGGAGGTGGTCGCGCAGCACGTCGAGGATCTTCGGCACGCTCACGATCACCGAGATCCGGCGTGATTTCACCTGGCGGACGATGTCCTGGGGGTTGTAGCCCCGCATGAACACCACCGTGCCCGGGAGCATGGGCGGCACGAAGGTCGCCATCGCCTGGCCGAACATGTGCGACAGCGGCAGGAGGTTGAGGAACCGGATGGGGAAGAAGGGGCGGCCCCAGCGACGGTACTTGGCCACCTCGCGCTCGATCGGGACGATGTTGGCGAGGATGTTGCGGTGCGTGATGACCACACCTTTCGGCTCGGCCGTGGCGCCCGAGGTGAAGATGATCTCCGCCACCGAGTCGGGGGAGAGCGTCACCTCGCTCGCGGGTCCCCGTGACGCCAGCGCTTCCGGATGCAGCACCTCGGACATCGGCCATGCCTGGACGTCTGCAGGAAGCTGGAGCGGCGGCACCTCGTCGCCCACGAGCACGACCCGCGCCCGGACGATCGAGCGAACCCTGAGCAGGAAGTCAGGCGAGGCGCGGTAGTCGATGGGGACCAGCACGACGCCGCGGAGGATGGCGCCCCAGAGGGCGACGACCCATTCGGGACGGTTCTCGCCCCAGATGACGACCGCGTCTCCGATGTGCAGGCCGGCGGCGTCGAGCCTCGCCCCGAAGGCCCTCGCGGCCGCCGCGACGGTTCCGTAGTCGTAACTCCGGCTGCGGTACCCATCGTCATAGGCGAGGAACTCGCCCGACGCCCGCGCGAGGTCCTCGAAAAAGTCGACCAGCGTGTGCCTGACCATCGCTTGCATTATGATATGCGGCGCGTGTCTTCCCCGCCGCCGTGGTGACGCGCCCTCCTCATGCGCATCTTTCTCACTGGACCGACGGGCTACATCGGCTCGGCTGTGCTCGACGCGTTGATCCGCGCCGGCCACCAGGTGACCGCGCTCGTGCGCGGCCTGTCGAGCGGGGCGCCCATCGTGGCCAAGGGTGCGCAGATCACCGTGGGCAACCTGGCCGAGCCCGACTCCTACCGTGTCCAGGCAGCCGGGTTCGATGCCTACATCCACGCAGCGTTCGAGGCGTCGCCGAGGGGCGGCGAGGTGGATCGGCTCGCGGTGGAGACGCTCATCGATGTTGCACGACGCCGCCCCGGTACCGCGCTGGTGTACACGTCGGGCGTGTGGGTGCTGGGAGCCACGCCCACGCCGGCCGCCGAGGATGCGCCGCTCGACCCACCGGCCATGGTGGCCTTTCGTCCGGCTCACGAACGCATGGTGCTCGATGCCCAGGCCAACGGGCTGCGCACCGTCGTGGTGCGGCCCGGCATCGTGTACGGAGGGGCGCGCGGGATCGTGTCGGAGCTGTTGCGCGATGCCGACAACGGCCTGATGCGCGTGATTGGCAGCGGGGACAACCGCTGGCCTGCCGTGTACGATCGCGACCTTGCGGATCTCTACGCGCGACTGGTCGGGGCTGCCGAGGGGTCGGGCATCTACCACGCCACCGACGAGAGCGACGAGCGCGTCAACGAAATCGTGAGCGCGATCGCCCGCCACGCGCCGTCGAAGCCGGCGGTTCGTCGCGTGCCCATCGCGGAGGCGCGCAAGAAGCTCGGTCCGTACGCCGATGCGCTCGTGCTCGACCAGGTCGTGCGCAGCCCGCGCGCCCACGCGCTCGGCTGGGCGCCCACGCTCGGTTCGGTCACGCGTTCCGTGCCGCGCCTGTTCGAGGAGTGGCGCAACGCCCGCGCCGCCGGGTAGGATCTGGGTCGGTCTTTCAGGCCATCGCCGATTGGTCCGGAGCTCACCTGGGTTGACACACCGTCAGCTCTCGGCTGTCCGCACTCAGCCGGTTCCCGCAATGGCGCTGAGGGCTGATGACTGAGAGCCGGGGGCAACTCGAGCGAGTTGAGCCTCGGGTCCATCAGTCCGTCAGTCTGCCAGTCGCTTGGTTGCTCGAGGAGGACCTGCATGTTCGTTCGATCCCTGCTCGCTACTGCCGTGCTGTCCGTTGGCTTCGGCCGCCGCGGTGGGCTACTGCTGGGGCGGGTCGACGAGCTTCAGCTACGCCACCGCGCAGCCCGGGCTCAACGCCGCGGTGGTCTATTACGGGGGATCGC